>JAPSIP010000082.1 GCA_031178645.1 Paracoccus sp. (in: a-proteobacteria)
GAACGGGGGCTGCATCCCTCGGCCTCGACTGACTGCCCGGTCACCGACATCGACCCGCGCGCCGTGATCTACAACCTGGTGACCCGCAAGACCCGCACGGGAAAGCTGTTCGGGCCGGAACATCGTCTGTCCATCGACGAAGCGCTGCATGCCTATACCTGGTCATCGGCCTATGCCTCGCACGAGGAGACGCTGAAGGGCCGGCTGGAACCGGGGCAACTGGCCGATATCGCCGTCTTCGACCGCGACCTGACCGCCGTCGCCCCAGAGGCGCTGCTGGAGGCGGTCTGCGAGATGACCTTGCGCGGCGGAGAGGTCGTCTATCAGAGGTCCGATCACCCTTGATCGGCCGCGACATCGCTTGCTGCCGACCAACTTCTGCCGGTCACCAAAGGAAGCGAAGCGTCCGCAGCACCTCGAACCAGTCGTCGCGGGCGAAACGCAGGCGGCGCGGCTTGGGGTAATCGACATCGGGGAAGAAGCTGCCGCGATAGGCGTCGATGGGGGTGCTGAACTCCACCTCGATGTCCCAGCGGGCGGCCAGAGGCGGATGGCTCCGCAGCGGCAGGTCGGACAGCGCCGCCCTGACACCTTCGCGGATCAGGTCGCGGGCGCGGGCGGGCGTGACCGAGGAGGCGGCGTGCCCGAAGCCCTGGCTGACCGGCACCGTCACGATCCCCGGTGCCATGTCCGTGGCCGCCGCGCAGATGCCGCAATCGCCAGACAGGAACGCCGAAGGCACGCCAAGCGAGGCCGCGGTCAGCGCGTTCACGGTGAACTCTGACGCGAGCGCGCCGTTGATGGTCAACCGCATGATCCTGCCGTTGAAGCTGTGCGCCAGCGGATTGCTGTCGGTGCCGGCCGCGTCGTGATAGCCGGTATAGATCGCCGCTGCGCAGTCGCGGTCGATGCCGAACATCATCGAATGGGGATGGCCCGACCAGTCGCGAATGATCCGCGCCTCGGGCGGCAGGCCGTCCACCAGCAGGTTGCGCCCGGTGTGGTGGGCGTCCTTGATGACGATCTCGGTCGCGCCCGCCTCAAGCGCGCCCTCGCAGGCGGCCACTACCTCGGCGGTCATCAGCGCCTGGAACTCGGGATATTCGGGCTTGTCGCGTTCGGTCTCGGGCCAGCAGGCGATGCCTGCCGTGCCCTCCATGTCGGCGCTGATGAAGACTTTCATTCTGGGCGTCCCTGTCTGGCGAAAGCCGGAGGCTGTGACGGAGCTGATGAAAACACAAGCAAAAATTAAGGAGACTTTCCTTGCCATCCTGCCGCCAGCGGCTAACCTGCCCGTAACTTGTCTCGGAGGATCGATGGGCCCTGTTGCGGATCTGGTGCTGAAAGGCGGTAAAATCTGGTATGGCGCGGGCCTGCCCGTCGCTCAGGCGCTTGCCGCCTGGCAGGGCAAGGTGCTGGCGGTGGGCAGCGATGCCGAAATTGCACGGCTGATCGGGGACGGCACCCGCGTCGTCGATCTGGAAGGCCGGTTCGCGATGCCGGGGCTTTACGACAACCACCTGCACCTGATCTCGACCGGGCTGGTGCTGGGTCATGTCGATGCCTCGCCGCAGGCCGCGCCGACGCTGGACGCCCTTCTGGACGCGATCCAAGCCCGCGCGGCCGTCACCCCCAAGGGCGAATGGATCCGAGCGCGCGGCTATGAACAGCAGAAGCTAGACATCGGCCGCCACCCGCACCGGACCGAATTGGACGCCGCCGCGCCCGATCACCCGGTCCTGCTGACGCGTACCTGCGGCCATGTCTCGGTCGCCAACAGCCGCGCGTTGGAGATTGCCGGCGTGACCGCCGCGACCCCCGCGCCGGAGGGCGGCGTGATCGAGGTCGAGAACGGCACCCTGACCGGGATGCTGGCCGAGAATGCCCAGAACCTGATCAGCAACCACATTCCGACGCCGGATGTGAACGGCCTGATCGACGCCATCGAGGCCGGCGGGCGGCAGTTGCTGTCTCATGGCATCACCAGTTGCATGGACGCCGCCGTCGGCATGATCGCCGGCATGGACGAGATCCGGGCCTATCACCTTGCAAAGCGCGACGGGCGCCTGCCGGTGCGCGTCTCGCTGACGCTTTTGGGGGATCCGGGCACCTCGATCGTCGAGCCCTGCCTGGAGGCGGGACTGGTCACCGGGGTGGGCGACGAGATGCTGCGGGTGGGCGCGGTCAAGATCTTCCTTGATGGATCCTTGGGGGGGCGGACCGCATGGACAAGCCGGGCCTATCGCGACCAGCCGGACAATTTCGGCGTCCAGATGCTGCCGACGCAGCAGGTGGAAAGCCTTGTCGCGGAATATCACGCCAAAGGCTATCAGCTTGCCTGCCACGCCATCGGCGACATGGCCATCGACCAGCTGATCGGGGCCTATGAAAAGGCCTTGGATGCCCAGCCCGACCCCGGCAGGCGTCACCGGGTCGAGCATTGCTGCCTTTCCACGCCCGAACAGCACGCCCGCATGAAGGCCGCCGGGATCGAGCCTTCGCCCCAGCAGGTCTTCGTCCATGATTTCGGCGACAGCTACCTGGCCGTCATGGACGAGGCGGTGACGCGCGGCGTTTCCCCGCTGAAGAGCTGGCTGGACATGGGGTTCCATCCGGGAACGGGCAGCGATTCACCCGTATGCCGCACCGACCCGCGCCCGAACCTGCACCAGATGCTGACCCGCCGGACGGGGAAGGGGACCGACATGATTGCGTCCGAGGTCGTGGACATTGAGACGGCGCTGACGGTTTACACAGAGAACGGCGCCTGGCTTGCGCGGGAGGAAGGCTTCAAGGGCCGGTTGCAGCCCGGCATGGTGGCCGACATCGCGGTGTTCTCGCGCGATCTGCTGACCGCCACGCCCGAGCAGATCCTGAACGACACGGTCTGCGAGATGACGGTGCTGGGAGGCGCCGTGGTGTTCGAGCGCAACGCCGCCTGAAGGAACTGATAATAAAACAACCTGGGGAGGAGACAAGATGACGATCAAAGCCACCATTGGTGCCCTGCTGCTGGCGGGAACCGCGCTCTGCGCGCCTGCGACCTGGGCGCAGGAGGTGCAGCGCGGTGGGACGCTGAACTTCACCGCGCCTTATGGCAGCAGCGTGGGCACGCTGGACATCACCGCCTCGGCCGAGGTGCAGACCGAGATCGTGGCCCATGCCATGCACCGCAGCCTCTACAAGTGGAACCCCGAAACCGGCAAGCCCGAGCCCGACCTGTTCACCGAGGTGACCGTCAGCGACGACGGGATGACCCATACCTACAAGTTGCGCGACGATGCCGTCTTCCACAATGACAAGCCCTTCACGGCCGACGACGTCATCTACAGCTACAACCGGATCGCCACCCCTGTGACCGCCTCTCCCAGTGCGAACTTCATTTCGCGCATCCAGGGCTTCGAGGAGGTCCAGGGCGGCAGCGCGACCGAGATGTCGGGCCTGAAGAAGATCGACGACCACACGCTGGAGATCACCTTCACCGCCAGCCAAGATCCCGGCTTCGACCTGATGCAGAACTATGTCCCGATCTATCCGTCGAACGTGGACGGCAACACGCAGGCGACGCAACCGGTCGGCCTTGGCCCGTTCCGTTTCGTCGAACACGTCCCCGGATCGCGCGTCAGCTTCGAGCGGTTCGAGGGCTTCTTCGGAGAGGATGACCAGCCCTATCTGGATCGGCTCAACATCCTGATCATGGGCGAGGCTGCGGCCCGTGACGTGGCCTTCCGCAATCGGGAAATCGACGTGTCCGTCCTGGGCAGCCAGCAATACCAGGAATACCAGGCCGACGCCGACCTGTCCAAGGGCCTGCTTGAGGTGGCCGAGCTGTTCACCCGCGTAGTGGGCTTCGACACCACCAAGCCGCCCTTCGATGACAAGCGCGTCCGCCAAGCCGTCAACCACGGCATCGACAAGGATCTGATCATCGACCGGCTGGTCAAGGGCAAGGCCTTCCCGGCGGTGGGCTTCATGCCCACGACCTCGCCCGCCTTCGACCCGGATGCGCAGGGCTATGCCTATGACCCCGAAAAGGCCAAGGCCCTGCTGGAAGAGGCTGGCCACCCCGATGGCATCGACCTGCCGGTGATCGCGAACCAGAACGAAAGCTGGGGCGCCCCCATCGTCGAGGCGATCATCCCCATGCTTGCCCGGTCGAACATCCGTGCCAGCGTCGAGCCGGTCGAAAACGCCGTGCTGGAGGACCGCATCACGGGCGGCAACTTCACCGCCTTCATCTGGTCGCTATCAAGCGGACCGGATCCGCTGAACATCCTGCGCTGCTTCTACAGCAAGACCGCGCAGTCGGCCTGCAACTATACCAACTTCAGCAACGCCGAGGTGGACAGGCTCTACGAGGCCGCCCAGCAGGAACGCGATGAGGCTGCGCGCAACGACCTAATCCGCCAGGCCGACGCCATCATCCGCGACGAAGCGCCCTACTGGTTCTTCAACTACAACAAGGCGGTGATGGCCTATCAGCCCTGGGTGCACGGCCTTCGCGGCAACCCGCAGGAACTGGCGATTCAGGATTACGAGAAGATCTGGATCGACGACACCGCGCCTGCCGACCGCAAGCCTCAGTAAGGCCGAGGACCCGCGACGGTTCGCCGTCGCGGGGTCTTTGCTGCAACAAGAACGGGGGAAGGAAGAATGGGCCGTTACATCTTGCGGCGGCTGCTGCAGATGATTCCGACATTGCTGGCCGTCGCGGCGCTGATCTTCCTGATCTTCAGCGTCCTGCCCGGCAGCTTTGCCGGCACCATGACCGGCGGTGGTCGTCGCGCATTGTCGCCGGAACTGGTCGCCCAGATCAATGCGCAGTTCGGGCTGGACAAGCCGCTGCCGGTCCGGTTCTGGGACTATCTGGTGCGGCTGGTGCAATTCGACCTGGGCACGTCCTTCCGCACGCGCGAACCCGTGGTGGACCTGATCGCCGCCCGGATCTGGCCGTCGCTTCAACTGGCGCTGTCGGCCATGGCCCTGGCCGTGACGGTCGGGATTCCTTTGGGCTTTCTGGCGGCGATGCGGCCCGGCAGCCTGCTGGACAGCGTCACGATGATCGGCGCGGTGTCGGGGCTGTCGATGCCGCAGTTCTGGCTGGGACTGCTGCTGATGTATGTCTTCGCGCTGCAACTGGGCTGGCTGCCCAGCTTCGGCTATGGCGAGGGGCGGTTGCGAAACCTGATCCTGCCGGCGATCGCATTGGGCTTCGCCCCGCTGGCGCTTCTGGCGCGGACAACCCGGGCGGGCGTGCTGGAGGTGATGGCCTCGGACCATATCCGCACCGCGATAGCCAAGGGCGCCAGTCCTTCGCAGATGGTCCGCTGGCATGTCCTGCGCAATGTCATGGTGCTGATCGTGACGACGATGGGGCTGCAGATCGGCTCGCTGCTGGGGCAGGCGCTTGTGATCGAGAAGCTGTTTTCCTGGCCGGGCCTCGGATCGCTGATGGTGGACAGCGTGGCGATCCGTGACATCCCGGTGGTGCAGGGCACCATCCTGGTGATCGTGCTGTGGTTTCTGGTCATCAACGTGCTGGTTGACGTGATCTATGCCGCGATCGACCCCCGCATCAGCCTTCGTTGAGGCCCGTCATGCGAATGCCTTTCCGCCTGAACCTGACGCTGGGGCTGGCGCTTGTGTCGCTGGTGATCCTGGGCGCCGTTTTCGCCCCCCTGCTGACGGCGCATGACCCGATCCTTGACGCCGACCTGATGAATTCGGAAATGCCCCCGTCCTGGGACTACTGGTTCGGCACCGACAGCCAGGGACGGGACGTCTTTTCCCGCGTCCTTTACGGCGCACGGGTTTCACTGACCATCGGCATCGTGGCGCAGGCCATCAACTCGACCATCGGCATCGCACTTGGCCTCTCGGCGGGTTATTGGGGCGGCTGGTGGGACGACGTGGTGAACGGGCTGACGAACCTGATGCTGGCGATCCCGTCGCTAGTCTTCGCCCTGGCCATCATGGCGGTGCTTGGCCCCGGAGTGGTCAGTCTGCTAATCGCGCTCGGCCTGACGAACTGGAGCTGGAGTTGCCGCATCACCCGCAGCGCCGTGATGTCGTTGAAGTCGCAGGGCTACGTCCAAGCTGCGCGAACGCTGGGTTACGGTGACATCCGCATCATGCTGACCCAGTTGCTGCCGAACATCGTCGGGCCGGTGCTGGTCATGGCGACGCTCGGCATCGGCGAGGCGGTTCTGGCCGAAGCGGCCCTGTCCTTCCTTGGCCTCGGCATCCGCCCGCCGGCGCCGTCCTGGGGCAACATGCTGACCGACGCGCGCGAGGCGATCCGCAGCGTCCCTTGGGCCACGATCTTTCCCGGCCTAGCCGTCTTCGTCACCGTGCTGGGCTTCAACCTGCTGGGTGACGGGGTGCGTGACTGGCTGGACCCCCGGATGCAGGTGCGCGCATGAGCGGCCCTTTGCTGGACATCCGCGGCCTGACGATCGGCATACCGAACAGAAACGGTCCGCCCCTGCAGATCGTCCGTGATCTCAGTTTCGACATCATGCCGGGCGAGATCTTCGGGCTGGTGGGAGAATCGGGCAGCGGCAAGTCGGCCTCGGCGCTCGCGCTTATGGGTCTGAACCGCCGTCCCCTGACGACGCTGAAGGGTCAGGCGCTTTACGGCGGGCAAGACCTCCTGGCGATGTCGCGCCGGTCCATGCGCAAGCTGCGCGGCGACC
>JAPSIP010000083.1 GCA_031178645.1 Paracoccus sp. (in: a-proteobacteria)
GGGGACCATCATGGATGCCCGGCATGTGATCCTCGTGGCAACCGGCGCGCAGAAGGCGCAGGCTGTCCGCGATTTCGTTGAAGGGCCGGTGTCCGCGACCGAGCCGCGGATCGGCCGGAAGACCTAGCGTTCGGCGACCAGCGTCCGGCCAGCGGGTCGTGCCGGGCGGGCGGGCGCGGGTTCCGGCTGCGGTTGCGGCTCGGCCGCGACCTCGCGCAGGGGCGAGGGGGTGAAGACCCGCGCCGGTGCGGCCAGGGGCGCGGCCCCGCCCTGGCCCGCGATGCGGCGCAGCGCCTCAGCCCCGCGCCGGGCCGAAATGGCGACCGAGACAAGCGCCAGGCAGCAACCCGACAGCAGGATCAGCAGCACGATCCCCAGCAGTCCCAGGAACACGGGCAGCGGCGGGATGCCTTCGGCCTGCCCGACCTGTGTGACGATCGCCCCCACCAGGGCCAGGACGCCCACTGCGAAGACCGCGCCGACGATCCGCTGCACCCACACCATCACATCCGCCTTCATGGCCTGTCCCTTCTTGTTTTCCCTGCCCTGCCACCGGCTGGCGCGTGGATCAAGCCCGCCCTGCTTCATTTTGTCGTGCGCCCCGCTGCCCCCCTTTCGCGGAGGCTGATTTTATTAGAATAAAACAAAACTGTCGCAGAAGCGTTAACCTTTCTGGCGACTGTCTGCGGGCAGCGCGCCGGTCGGCGTCGCAGCGACATTGGTGTAATGATCAGGAACACGTTCATGAAGATGCAGCTTGCCGCCCTTGCGGCCCTTTCGGCATTCGCCCTGTCCCCCGCGGCCCATGCCGCCACCACCTGGAACACCCTGACCGGCGAGGCGCCGATCGTGGTCGCCCATCGCGGCGCCAGCGGCTATCTGCCCGAGGAGACGCTGGGCAGCTATGAACTCGCCATCAAGATGGGCGCGGATTATATCGAACCCGATGTCCAGATGACCAAGGACGGCCACCTGGTAGCCATGCACGACACGACGCTGAACCGCACGACCAATGTGGCGACCCTGTTCGCGCCCCGCAACGGTCGCTACAATGTCGGCGACTTCACCCTGGCGGAAGTCAAGCAGCTGACCGTCAAGCCGACCGGCGCGCTGTCGCAGCCCGATTCGACCTATCCGGGCTTCACGCCCACCATGCCCGATCCCTACAAGATCCCCACGCTGGACGAGGTGCTGGGCTTCCTGAAGAACTACAACAGCGCGAACGGCACCTCGGTCGGCATCTATCCCGAGGCCAAGGCCCCCTTCGATTCCGTGAAGGAACAGAAGATCATCGCCTCGTTGAAGGACAACGGCTTCACCAAGGCGGCGGACAAGGTGATCCTGCAATCCTTTGCCTATCAGTCGGTCGCGAACCTGACCGATCTTCTGGACATGAACGACATGGAGGCCGAGGTCGCGCAGCTGGGATCCGTCCGCCTGCAGGACGGCGTCTTTGGCGTGAACGGCAGCGACGGCTTCTGGTCGCTGGACCAGATCGCCAGCGTGGCGACGGGTGTGGGCGTCAGCTATACCGGCATCACCGAGGACTTCATCAAGGCTGCCCATAACCTGGGCCTCAAGGTCCACGCCTATACCTTCCGCCCGCTGAAGGAAGACGAGGCCTTTGCGATGATCCAGCCGATGCTGGACTGGGGCCTGGACGGGTTCTTCACCGACTATACCGACCTGGGCCGCACCGTGGTCGATGCCAACGCGCCCGCGCCCGTGCCGCTGCCCGCCGCCGCGCCGCTGCTGCTGGCGGGCATCGGCGGCCTGGCCCTGCTGCGTCGTCGCCGGAAAGCCGCCTGACCGGACGGGGCGCTGCCAGGGCGGCGCCCTTTGCCTGCCTTGGCCAGAATGCAGGGCGAAGGCGCCTTCCTGTCGGCCCATGCCCGCAGGGACCGCTTCGTCCTTCTGGGGGATCTCAGCCATGCGGCCAGTTCGGACTCAAGCCTGGTCCCGCCCGGCCTTCCCGCCGAGGCTGAACTGCGCCAGCGGTCCCTGATCCTCGCGGCGGCCTGGCCCTTTAACGTCCTGGGCGGCGGGACGCGAGTGGATGCCACGATGGCAGGCCCGCTTCTGGGCCTGACCTGGCGGTTCTGATTGCGCCTAGTAGGAATATTCGCGATAGATCGGCGTCAGATCGCCGGCCCATTCGCCGTGGTATTTTTCAAGCAGTTCGTCTGCAAGGACAGTCCCGCTGTCCACGCTTTCCTTCAGCGCATTGAGGAAATGCGTCTCGTCCGGGACAAGGCCGCCCGCGCCGGGACGGGCGCGGTTGTTCAGGCCCTGTTCGGCGATTGCCAGAACCTCGCGCGCCAGATCCTGCATGTGGACGCCGTTCACGCTGGCCTGCAGGCCGCGGATCCCGGCGTCGCGGCGCAGGCCCTCGCGGGTCTCGTCGTCCCAGTCCTTGACCAGATCCCAGGCCGCATCAAGCGCCCCTCCGTCATAGATCAGCCCCACCCACAGAGCGGGCAGCGCACAAAGCCTGCGCCAAGGGCCGCCGTCGGCGCCGCGCATCTCGATGTATTTCTTGACGCGGGCTTCCGGGAAGACGGTGGTCATGTGGTCCGCCCAGTCCGACAGGGTGGGCACCTCGCCCGGCAGCGCGGGCAGGCGGCCATCCAGGAAGTCGCGGAAGCTCTGGCCCAAGGCGTCGATGTATTTGCCGTCGCGATACACGAAATACATCGGCACGTTCAGGACATAGTCAACCCAGGCGTCATAGCCGAAGCCGTCCTGGAACACGAAGGGCAGCATCCCGGTGCGGGCATTGTCCAGGTTCTGCCAGATATGGGCGCGCCAGCTTTTCCAGCCATTGGGCTTGCCGTCCAGGAAGGGCGAATTGGCGAACAGCGCATTGGCGACCGGCTGCAGCGACAGGGCCACGCGCATCTTCTGGACCATGTCGGCTTCGCTGCCGAAGTCCAGGTTCACCTGCACGGTGCAGGTGCGATACATCATCTGCTTGCCCAGCGTGCCGACCCGGTCCATGTAGTCTGTCATCAGCCGATAGCGCCCCTTGGGCATCATCGGCATGTCGTCCTGTCCCCAGATCGGGGCCGCGCCCAGGCCGATGAAGCCCGCGCCGATGCGGTCGGCGATTTCCTTCACCTCGGCCAGGTGCTGGTTCACCTCGTCGCAGGTCTGGTGGATGGTTTCCAGGGGCGCGCCCGACAGTTCAAGCTGCCCGCCCGGTTCCAGGCTGATATTGGCCCCGTCGCGTTCAAGGCCGATCAGCTTGTCCTGCTCCATCACCGGGTTCCAGCCAAAGCGTTCCTGCAGGCCCGACAGCATGGCATGGACGGAACAGGCGCCCTCATAGGGCAAGGGCATCAGGCTGTTCTTGTCATAGCCGAACTTCTCGTGCTCGGTCCCGATGCGCCAGGCGTCGCGCGGCTTTTCCCCGCTGGCGATATAGTCGGCCAACTGGTCACGGCTTTCGATCGGGCCTCCGCCCTGTTGTGGTATCGACATGAGGAGAGGCCTTTCGAGCGTGTTTGCCGGTCACAGGTGGCAAGCGGCGCTGTCCAAGTCAACCCGCCTCAACCCCGCCTCCGCCAAACGGTGCGCACCGCGTCATGCTGGTCCGCGACATGGGCCAGGGCGGCCGAGACCGCGCCCATGTCAAGGCCCGGCAGAGCCGTGAAGGCATGGGCGAGGGCATCAGAGCCGACTGCATCGACGGGCACCAGCAAAGCCTCGCCCGTCGCGCTGCGCAAGCGCCAGTGGCCTTGGCCCTTCAGGCGCAGCAGCCGGATCTCGACCAAGTCGCGCAGCGCGATCTCTCCGCCCAGGACGGCGGCGCCGAAATAGCGGACCGCCCCCTCGTCTACCTCGACCATGCCGGGGGCGGCGATGCCGCGGCGGAAGGGCAGCCTGCGGATCGCGCCGATCAGCAGCGACAGGCCGACCAGAAGGACAAGTGCGCCGAGGGCAGCGAAGAACCAGCCGCCGCGCAGGGTCAGCCATAGTCCGGCCAACAGGATCAGGGTTGCGACAATGGCCTCGGACCGTTGGGCGGCCCAGGTGCGCAGGTCAGGCCGGATCATGGGTGGGGGCCGCGCATGGGTATTTGGACAACGAAGAAGCTACCATCGGGCCAGGGCGTCTTCGTCGCTGGCCTTGGCATCGACCCAGCGGGCCGCGCCGTCATGGCCGATCTCGCGCTTCCAGAAGGGCGCGCGGGATTTCAGCCAGTCCATCAGGTAATCGGCAGCCTGGAAGGCCGCATGGCGGTGGCGGGCGGCGGTGGCGACCATCATGATCTGGTCGCCCACCGGCAGCCGTCCGTGGCGGTGAACGATGCGCCAGTCTGTCAGGGCGAAGCGTTCGGCGGCCTGCCTGCCATAATCGGACAGGGCGCGTTCCGTCATGCCGGGATAATGCTCGATCTCCAACGCGGCCAAGGCGCCCGTGTCGTCGCGCACCACGCCGGTGAAGGTGACGATGGCCCCCGCGCCTGAGCCGAAGCCCGCCAGCTCGGCTGCCAGGTCGAAGGGGGCGGAATGGACGCGGGCCGACATGGATCAGCCCCCGGTCATGGGAGGGAAGAAGGCGACCTCTCGGGCATCCGCCAGGGGGCTGTCCAGATCGGCAAGCTGCTGGTCCACGGCGCAGCGTATTGCGGAAAGGTCGGAAAAGGCCGCGGCGTGCCAGTCGTCGCGGGCGGCAAGATCGGCGATCAGGTCGCGGACGGTCGTTGCCGCGGTCTCGACCCGCTCGCGCGGCTGGCCGATGCGTTCGCGCAGCCAGGCGAAATACAGCACGTCAAGCGTCATGGCCGGGTTCGCGCAGGTAAGGGCGCGCCTTGACAAAGTAATCCCAGCCCGTCCAGGCCGTCAGGATCGCGGCGATCCAGATCAGCAGCAGCCCCGCTTGCGTCGCCAGATCCGCCCAGGACGACGACCAGGGCAGGTCCGTTTCCCCCACGCGCGGCGGGCGGCCATGTTCGACATAGGCCAGCCCCGTGCCCAGAAACAGGACCGAGATGGCGACCATCTGCGTGGTGGTCTTCCATTTCGCCAGCTTTGTCACCTTCAGCAGGCGCGCGCTTGATCCCAGGAATTCGCGCAGGCCGGACACGAAGACCTCTCGGAACAGGATCAGGGTCGCAGGAAGGATCAGCCAGGGGTTCATCCCGGAATATCCGGTGATGACAACGATGGCGATCACCACCATGGCCTTGTCGGCGATGGGATCCATGGCCGCGCCGAACCGGCTTTCCTGCTGCCAGCTGCGCGCCAGGTAGCCGTCGATCCAGTCGGTCACGGCTGCGATCATGAACAGCGCTAACGCTGCCCAATCCGCCCAGGGACGGCTGAAATACAGAAACATCAGCGGCACGGCGGGCGCCGCGATCAGCCGAAGCAGGGTCAGGATATTGGGGACGGTCCAACGCATAAGGGCAAGCTAGTCCGTGGCGCCGGACTTGGAAAGGGGCGGCGCATCGAAATACGCCGCGCCCCCGGATTGCGCCGCCGTTCAGCCGATCACCCCCTCGAACAGGGGATAGGCGCGGCCCGCGATGGTCAGGTGGACGGCCTTGATGCGCTGTTCGCCAAAGCGGCGGGTGCGATGGCCGATGACGCGGATCGGATCGCCGGGCATGGCGACGGCTTTTGTCAGGCCAAGGGCGGCATTGCGCGCGCGGCTGGCCAGTTCCACGGTCCAGTTGCGGCCTTCCGCATCGCTGACGCACAGGACCGGGTCGCTGCCATTGCTGTAGTTGTCGGTTACCGTCCCGGTCAGTTCCATCAGATGCGGCTTGAATTCGTCCCCCCGAGCAGCTTTGGGCAGGCCGGCAGGCAGGAACCGCGGGGCAATGATGCCGGGTTCGGGCAAACGGGTCATGAGAGCCTCTTTCCTCAGGTTGAGAAAGGCAACCATAGCGCGATCACGCCACCACCTTGCGGTGCGGTTTTACCACATCTCGCAGATGTTAAAGCTGGCGTCCGGCCACGACAGCGCCAAGCTTCTGGATAGGCAGGGCTTTCCGGTATTGGGTCATCCGGCTGGGGATAAATCTTTCGCCAGGGCGGCGCAGTTTGGAACAGGGTTTCCGAAGCAGCCGCCCCGGTCAGCCCCTGGCGTTGAAATGGTCATAGACCTTTTGCGCCATGGCTGCCGAAATCCCCTCGACCGCCTGCAAATCCGCAAGCCCGGCGCGGCTGACGGCCTTGGCGCTGCCGAAATGGGCCAGAAGCGCGCGCTTGCGCGAGGCGCCGATGCCCGCGATCTCGTCCAGGGGGTTGGCCATCACCGACTTGGCCCGCTTGGCGCGGTGGGTGCCGATGGCCCAGCGATGCGCCTCGTCCCGCAGACGCTGGATGAAATACAGGACTGGGTCATTCATCCGCAGGGCAAAGGGGGCGCGGCCGGGGCGGTAGAATTCTTCCTTGCCCTGGTCGCGGTCGATGCCCTTGGCGACGCCGACGATGGGAATATCCTCGACCCCCAGGTCGGCCAGGATGCCATCCACCACCGACACCTGCCCCGCGCCGCCGTCGATCAGCAGCAGGTCCGGCCAGGATTCGGTCTGGCGGTCGGGATCTTCCTTCAGCAGGCGCACGAAGCGGCGCGACAGCACCTCTTTCATCATGCCGAAGTCGTCGCCCGGCGTGATCTCGGTCCCCTTGATGTTGAACTTGCGGTACTGGCTTTTGATATAGCC
>JAPSIP010000084.1 GCA_031178645.1 Paracoccus sp. (in: a-proteobacteria)
TCCACCTGTCGGACATCTCGTGGGATGCCCGCGGCGAGGATGCGATTCAGGACTTCCGCAAGGGCGACGTGGTGAAAGCCGTCGTCCAGGACGTGGATGTCGAGAAGGAACGCATCAGCCTGTCGATCAAGTCGCTGGAAAACGAGCACATGGCCGAAGCCGTTGACGGCGTGAAGCGTGGCTCGGTCGTGACCGTCGAAGTCACCGCGATCGAGGACGGCGGCGTCGAGGTGGAATACAACGGCGTCAAGTCGTTCATCCGCCGCAGCGATCTGGCCCGCGACCGCCAGGACCAGCGTCCCGAACGCTTCCAGGTCGGCGACAAGGTCGATGCCCGCGTCACCAACATCGACACCAAGACCCGTCGTCTGGGCCTGTCGATCAAGGCACGCGAGATCGCCGAGGAAAAGGAAGCCATTGACCAGTACGGCAGCTCGGATTCGGGCGCGTCGCTGGGCGACATCCTGGGCGCCGCCCTGAACCGCGGCAACTAATCGCAGCCCAGCCGGCATGACATTGCCCGCTCCGCAGATGCGGGGCGGGCTTTTCGCTGCCCGGCGAAGGGGCAAGGAATCGCCACCTCTCTTGCGTGGCCGGGGTAAAACTGGCATCGCTATGGAAACTGGGAACCTTTTCCTGCGTTGCCTTTTGTCACAAGTCCTGCGGACGACAGCTTGCAGCCGTTACGCCACCTGGGGGGATGATGATCCGGTCCGAATTGATCCAGCTTATCGCTGACGAAAACCCGCATCTGTTCCGGCGCGATGTCGAGCGGATCGTGAACACTGTGTTCGAGGAGATCATCAACGCTATGGCACGCGGCGACAGGGTCGAACTTCGCGGCTTCGGGGCCTTCTCGGTCAAGAAGCGCGACGCCCGCACCGGCCGCAACCCCCGCACCGGCGAGGCCGTGGACGTAGACCAGAAATCCGTTCCCTTCTTCAAGACCGGCAAACTGTTGCGGGATCGGTTGAACGGGGACGCCTGAAGGGCTTATTAGGTTGCACAGCATCGTGCCGTGACCGGCGGCCGCAACCAAGGATATTCCATGCGCTTTCTTCGACTGATCTTCGTGGTCCTGCTGGCGGTCATCCTGATTGCCGTGGCCTTGGCCAATCGCGAAACGGTGACCCTGTCGGCCTTCCCGGCCAACTTCGGCCAGTTCCTCGGTGGCCGCTGGGCCGTCGATCTGCCCCTGTTCCTTGTGATCTTCCTGGCCTTCGCCCTTGGCATGATCGCCGGGTTGGTCTGGGAATGGCTACGCGAGTCCCAGATCCGCCGCGAAGCCAAGGCCCATGCAAGCCGCGCGGCCAAGCTGGAAAGCGAAGTCGGGCACCTGCGGAACCGCCACGCGGCCCCGAAGGACGAGGTTCTGGCAATCCTCGACAGCCGGCGAACCGGGCAGCAACCGACGCTGCCCGCGGCTTCGGCCGAACCGGCGGCAGGCACCACGCTGCCCGCCCGGACCTGACGGATGTCGCAGGTCAAGATCTGCGGCCTGCGCCGGCCCGACCACATCTCTGCGGCAGCCGATGCCGGCGCGCGCTACGTGGGCCTGGTGTTCTTCCCGAAATCGCCCCGCGCGGTATCCGTTGACGAGGCTGCGATGCTGGCACCCTTGGTGCCCGTCGGGGTGGCGCGCGTCGGGCTGTTCGTCGATCCGGACGATGCCCTGCTGGACGAGGTTCTGGCCCGTGTGCCCCTTGACGTGATCCAGCTTCACGGCACCGAAAGCCCGGATCGGGTGGCTGCGGTCAAGGCGCTGACCGGCCTGCCGGTGATGAAGGCGGTGGGACTGTCCGACGCCTCGGACCTGCCGGCGCTGACGGATTACGGGCTTGTGGCGGACATGCTGCTGGTCGATGCGAAGCCGCCGCGCGATGCTGATTTGCCGGGGGGCAACGGCCTGTCCTTCGACTGGCGCCTGCTGGTCGGGCGCAAGTGGCTGCGCCCCTGGATGCTGGCGGGCGGGCTGACGGCGCAGAACGTGGCCGAGGCCATCCGCCTGACCGGCGCGCCCGCCGTGGACGTGTCCTCGGGGGTGGAGGCCGAACCGGGCCAGAAGGACGAGGGGCTGATCCGCGCCTTTATCGCGGCCGCGTCATGACCGTCCTGTTCCGTCCTGCCACGCGCGACGAGGTTCCGGCAGTTGTGGCCCTTCTGGCCGACGACATCCTGGGGCAGGCGCGCGAGACCGCTGATCCCACGCCTTATCTTTCCGCCTTTGACGCAATGCAGCACCAGGGCGGCAACCACCTGATCGTCGGCCGGTCCGGTGACCGCGTCATGGCCTGCTACCAGCTGGTCTTCATCCCGGGCCTCTCGGCCAAGGCGACGCTTCGCGCGCAGATCGAAGGCGTGCGCGTCGCCTCTGACCTGCGGGGCCAGGGGATCGGCGCGCTGCTGGTGGCCGATGCCGAAGCACGGGCCCGCGCCGCCGGCTGCGGGCAGATGCAGCTGACCACCAACCGGACGCGCACGGACGCGCATCGCTTCTATGACCGGCTGGGCTTCACCCCCAGCCATATCGGCTATAAGAAGACGCTCTGAGGCTTCTTCGTTCCCCAAATACCCATTCCAACCGTGAAGGCGATCCCATGGCCGATGATCTGGTGAACAGCTACAAGACCGGCCCCGATGAACAGGGCCGGTTCGGCATCTATGGCGGCCGCTTCGTCAGCGAGACCCTGATGCCGCTGATCCTGGACCTGGAAGCCGAATACGAACGCGCCAAGACCGACCCCGATTTCTGGGCGCAGATGGACGACCTGTGGACCCACTATGTCGGCCGTCCCTCGCCGCTGTATTTCGCGGAACGCCTGACGGAATACTTGGGCGGCGCCAAGATCTACATGAAGCGCGACGAGCTGAACCACACCGGCGCGCACAAGATCAACAACGTCCTGGGCCAGATCCTGCTGGCGCGCCGCATGGGCAAGACCCGGATCATCGCGGAAACCGGCGCTGGCCAGCACGGCGTGGCTACCGCCACCGTCTGCGCGCGCTTCGGGCTGAAATGCGTGGTCTACATGGGCGCGCATGACGTGGAACGGCAGGCGCCCAACGTCTTCCGGATGCGCCTCCTGGGGGCCGAGGTCGTGCCCGTCACCAGCGGCCGCGGCACGCTGAAGGACGCGATGAACGACGCGCTGCGCGATTGGGTGACCAATGTGCGCGACACCTTCTATTGCATCGGAACGGTGGCCGGACCACATCCCTATCCGGCCATGGTCCGCGATTTCCAGTCGATCATTGGGAAAGAAGTCAAGGAACAGATCCTCCCGCGCGAAGGCCGTCTGCCCGACACGATCGTCGCCGCCATCGGGGGCGGCTCGAACGCGATGGGCCTGTTCTATCCTTTCCTCGACGACAAGGAGGTCCACATCATCGGCGTCGAGGCCGGTGGCAAGGGCGTGGACGACCGGATGGAACATTGCGCCAGCCTGTCGGGCGGCCGCGCGGGCGTGCTGCACGGCAACCGCACATATCTGCTGCAGGACGACGACGGCCAGATCCTGGAAGGTCACTCGATCAGCGCGGGCCTGGATTATCCGGGCATCGGCCCGGAACATGCCTGGCTGAACGACACCGGCCGCGCCGAATATGTCAGCATCACCGATGACGAGGCTTTGGCGGCTTTCCAGCTCTGCTGCGCGCAGGAAGGAATCATCCCGGCGCTCGAACCCAGCCATGCCCTGGCCCATGTCATCAAGATCGCGCCTGGCCTGCCGCGCGACCATCTTATCGTGATGAACATGTGCGGGCGCGGCGACAAGGACATCTTCACCGTCGCCAAGCATCTGGGCTTTGATATCAAGACGTAAGCCGCTGGAACCTCTGTCACGCGCCGCGGGTTGAGGCCCGACCGCATGACGGAGGATACCATGCACAAGACATCGCAGAAGACATCCCTAGCCCTCGCGCTGATCGGCGCGACGGGCGGCTTTCTTGCCATGCCGACGCTGGCACAGACGGTGGTGGAGACGCCGGGCGGCAATACCGCCGTTATCGTCGATCCCGCATTGCAGCCGCAGCCCCCGGTCGGCGCCGTCGCCGTCCCGGCCTTCCCCTTGCCCGAGCAGATCCAGAACGACCAGGTCGTGATCGAGACGCTGCTGTCCCAGGGCTTCACCGACATCCACATCCTGCGCGAAGGCGCGCTGATGACCGTGAACGCGCAGCGCAACGGGCAGCCGACCGAACTGGTCTACAGCATCGCCAATGGCAGCCTGGTGTCCGTGGATGGCGTCGAGATGCGCGCAGGCCCGGACACCAGCAGCGGCGGCGACGTGGCCCGCGACGTTCTTGGCGGCAACAGCAGCGGCGGCACCACCGATGCCGATGACGGCGCGGAAGACGGCGACATGGGTGCGGACGTCGGAACCGGCGCGGGCGGCGACACCGGGACGGGCACGGGTGGCGAGGCTGGGGCAGGCGGCTCTGACAGCGGTGCCGATGGCGGTGCAGGATCGGACGGGGCCAGCGGCTCTGGCGGCGGTTCCGACAGCGGGTCGGACGGTGGCTCGGCCAGCGGGTCCGATGGCGGCTCTGATAGCGGTTCCGACGGCGGCTCGGATGGCGGATCGGGCGGGTCCGGCAGCAACGGGTAATACCAGGATGCCGGGCCTTTTGGCCCGGCATTTCAACGTATCAGCAGCAGGATGTTGAAGCGCGACTCGAGCTGCGGGCTGGGGAACAGGATCCGTCCCCTAGTCTGCGAGACCATCTCGACGACTCCCACTTCGGGCAGTCTTTGTGGCTCGGCCTGCAGATCGGCTTGCTCGGGCAGGTCCGCATAATCCGGGGGCGCGTCGCCCGCAATGAACCCCGTCCCCAGATAAACCAGCCGATCGCCGTCGCGATAAACCTGCCCCTTGGTCCGCTGCGAGCCGGTCAGCTTTTCAAAGCCACCCTCGCCGGTCGTCCTGCACCTGAACGGGCTATAGGCTGTCACCGGCAGAAGGCCACCGATTTTGATCATCCGACAGGACCAGTCCCCGGCCAGGATCGGGACGGCTTTGTCCGCAGACAGGGCCTTTTCCGACAACGCCTCGATCATCGCGTCCAGATCCGCCCTCTCGCCCTCGGACAGGGCCTGAAGCAGCGCATCTCCGGCCGCGGCGTGATAGGCAGCAAGCCGTTCCTGGTCCTGGGGCCGGATGGGCATGTCGGTCGGCAGATCCTGCGCCAGGACTTGCAGGGGCAGCACGCTCAGCGCAAGTGCCAGGCGCCTAGCTTTGCGCATCGACGGAATGGGCCCGCAGCAGTTCGATTGGGATGATGTCAAGCGCGCGCGCATGGGTCGATTCAAGCACCACTTTCGGCGCTCCGAACTCTTGCGCGGCCTGCAGGAAACGTGCGGCGCAGAGGCACCAGCGGTCGCCAGGCTTCAGACCCTCGAAACGATATTCGGGACGCGGCGTACTCAGGTCGTTGCCCAGGTATTTCGACAGCGCGAGGAACTCGGCGTCCACCATCACGCAAACGGTGTGGCTGCCCGCATCCTCTGGTCCGGTGTCGCAGCAGCCGTTGCGGTAAAACCCGGTCAGCGGCTTCACCGAGCAGGGCTCGAGCCGTGTTCCAAGGACGTTCAGCGACGGTTCCATGTCCGATCCTCCCAAGGGTCAGGCTAGCGCCGGGGGCGGGCGAGGCCAACCCCGGATCAGCGAAAGCGGTCGGTCAATTGCCGCAGCCTGTCCGTCAGGGTCGCGGGCTTGTCAGGCTCTGAGGGGGCAGGCGATGTCGCAGGCGCCTTTACCGGCGCTGGCGTGGCCCCATCCGGCCGCGTGCCGCTGTTCCGCGCGGGCTGGGTTCGCGCCGCCACAAGGTTCTGGAACCGGCCGCCGTCGCCTTGGGCCAAAGCCTCGGCCCCGTCCGACACGCCGCGCAGCAGGTTGTCCAGCCAGTCCTGGTCGGCCTTCGCGAAATCGGACAGGACATAACCAGCGACCCTTTCCTTGTGGCCCGGATGGCCGATCCCCAGCCGGACGCGGCCGTAATCCGGCCCGATATGCTGGTGGATCGACCGAAGCCCGTTATGGCCGGCATGGCCGCCGCCCTGCTTGACCCGGCACTTGGCGGGCGCCAGATCCAGTTCGTCATGCAGGACGATCACATCTTCCGGGATCAGCTTGAGGTATCGCATCGCCTCGCCCACCGATTGCCCGGACAGGTTCATGAAGCCCTGCGGCTTCATAAGGGTGACGCGCATGGCACCCAGACGGCCTTCGGAAACAAGTCCCTGGAAGCGCGCCTTCCACGGGGAAAAGCCGTGGTCCTGGGCGATCCGGTCCACGGCCATGAAGCCGATATTGTGGCGGTTTGCGGCATATTTCGCGCCGGGATTGCCCAGACCCACGATCAGTTTCACGTCCATCTCCTGCTTGCGGTGCCGTCGGGGACGGGCCGAAGTTCGTTCCACGCCTTGCAGCGGACCTTGCCCGTTACTAAGACTCTGTCAACCTTTCGCGGCTATCGGTGGGATCAGCGCCCTGGCGAATCGCGGGAACAGGGACACAAGGCAAGGACAGACGATGACCGATCCGGCAGAATTCTACATGAACACCCTTGTCCCCATGGTGGTCGAACAGACCTCTCGCGGGGAACGGGCCTATGACATTTTCTCGCGACTGCTCAAG
>JAPSIP010000085.1 GCA_031178645.1 Paracoccus sp. (in: a-proteobacteria)
CGAGGTTCCGCTTCGGATATCAGCTGTCGTCGTCGTCCGAAGCAACGGCGGCGATGACGCCCAGCAGCAGCAGGGCCGGGACAACCAGACCAGCGTTGGTCGAAGCGGGACGCTCCTCCACAACGACGGGCTCGACGTCGACGACGGGGGCGACATAGCCACCAGCCAGAGCCGAGGTGGCGGTCAGGCCGAGAGCGGCAGCGAAAGTAGCGAATTTGGTCATGATCATGCTCCGTTTCGTTGAAGGCTGCCGTCACCGGCAACATCGAGGCGACAGTTACACAATCCCCAGACGTTTGAAAGCTGCATTGGTTCAAATCCGTCGCTGGTTCATGCTGACTGTTGCATATTGGCCAACACCCCCCGCGGCCCCTGGTTCCGGCCCTGCGGCGGGTGCCCACAGGGGTGTGGCATTCCTGCACTAGGCGCGGCGAAACACCTGTGAAAGCGCGAAAAACCCGGCGGCGGCGGTGATGATCGACGGGCCTGCCGGGGTGTCCAGATACAGGCTGGCCGTCAGCCCGCCCATGACCGCCAGGGCTGCGATCAGCACCGCATTGCCGACCATCCGTTCGGGGCTGCGCGACAATCCGCGGGCAGCGGCGGCAGGAACGATTAGCATGGCCGAAATCAGCAGCGATCCCACCACTCGAATCGACAGGGCCACTACAACCGCAAGGGCAATGGACAGCAGCAGCCGCTCGACCCGGGGATCGATCCCGGCGGCCATCGCCAGTTCCTCGTTCAGCGATGCGGTCAGCAGGCGCTGCCACCGCCAGGCCAGCAGCGCCAGAACCCCGGCCGCGCCCGCCCAGATCAGCGCCAGATCGCCCCGGCCCACCGCCAGGATGTCGCCGAACAGATAGGCCGACAGATCCGACCGGGCCTGCGGCACGAAGCTGATCGCCACAAGGCCGATCGCCAGGGCGGAATGGGACAGCACGCCCAGCATCGTGTCCATCGACTGTCCGCGCGTCACCAGGCCCGAGATCGTGACCGCCATCGCCGCCGCGACCAGCGTCGTCCCCGCATAGATCGAGATCTGGAAGGCCAGGCTGACGGCAACCCCCAGGATCGCCGCATGGGCGGTGGCGTCCCCGAAATAGGCCATGCGCCGCCAGACGACGAAGCTGCCTAAAGGACCAGCCACCGCCGCGATGCCCAAGCCCGCCAGCATCGCGCGTGCAAAGAAGTCGTCCAGCATCAATGCGCCCCGGCGTGGTGGTGGTGATCGTGGCTGTGATCGTGATCGTGGTCGTGGTGATGGCGATACAGGGCCAGCGTTCCCTCGGCCTCGGCGCCGAACAGGGCGCGGTATTCGGGCGCGCTGCTGACATGCTGGGGCGTGCCCTCGCAGCAGACATGGCCGTTGAGGCAAATCACGCGGTCAGAGGCGCGCATCACCACCAGAAGATCGTGGCTGACCATCAGGATGGCCGCGCCGGTCTGGTGGCGCACCTCCTCGATCAGCTTGTAGAAGGCGACGATGCCGGGCTGGTCCAGCCCCTGGGTCGGTTCGTCCAGCACCAGAAGCTGCGGGTCGTGCAGCAGGGCGCGGGCCAGCAGGACACGCTGGAACTGCCCGCCCGACAGTTGCGTCAATTGGCGCGCCTCGACCCCCTCGACCCCGGTGCGGGCCAGGGCGCGGGCCGCGTCGCGGTCGCTGACCCGGCGGGGCAGGGACAGGAAGCGACGCACGGTCATGGGGATGGTGGTATCGACCTGCACCCGCTGCGGGACATAGCCGATCCGCAGCCCCGGCCTGCGTTCGACCTGGCCCGCCGCCAGCGGCATATGTCCCAGCAGCGCGCGCACCAGCGACGACTTGCCCGAACCGTTCGGCCCGACGACCGTCACGATCTCTCTGGGGCGGATCTGGAAATCGACGCCTTGCAGGACCGTTTCCGACCCGCCGGGCCGCAGGATCGTCAGGCCACGGGCCTGTATCAGCGCGGTCATGGCCGTGCCGCGTCGGCGCAGGCGGGGCAGAGGCCCAGGGCCTCGATCGTGACGCGTTCCACTTGGAAGCCGGACTCCGCGGCCAGTTCCGTCAGCGCATCGCGCACGGGCGCGGCGGGCAGTTCGGCCAGCATGTCGCATTCGCGGCAGATCAGGAAAGCCGGCGCGTGGTCATGGCCCGGATGCAGGCAGGCCGCGAATGCGTTCAGCCGCTGCAGGCGATGCGCCAGCCCATGTTCGACCAGAAACTCCAGGGCGCGATAGGCGACCGGCGGCTGGCGGCCGAACCCCTCGGCGGCCAGGCGGTCCAGCACCTCATAGGCGCCCATCGCGCGATGCGATTCCAGCAGGATCTCCAGCGTCCGCTGCCGCACGGGGGTCAGGCGGGCGCCATTGGCGGCCAGACGGTCGCGGGCCTGGTCAAGCACACGCGCCTCGCAGGCGCGGTGGTCATGCGGGGCAAAGGCGGAATGGGGATCGTGATCGGGCAATACTGTTACTTTATCACATTCTGTTTGACTTGTTATCATGTAACATGAATAAGCACGGCCCTGCAAGAAACCAACCTGTCGAGGTGACATGATGCGCATGATGCTTTCCGCCCTAAGCCTTCTGGCCGCCGCTCCCGTGCTGGCCGAACCGCCGCAAGTGGTGGTGGATACGCCTGTCACCGCCTCGCTGGTCCAGCAGGTGATGGGGGATCTGGGGCAGGTGCAGGTACTGCTGCCAAAGGGCGCAAGCGCGCATCACCACCAGATGCGCCCGTCCGATGCGCGCGGGCTTCAGGAGGCCGGGCTGCTGGTCTGGACGGGGCCGGAACTGACGCCCTGGCTGGACCGCGCCGCGTCCTCGGTCGCCGGAGATGTCGCGCAACTGCGCCTGCTGGAGGTGCCGGGCACCTATTTGCGCGGTTACGATGACGACCATGACCACGGCCATGAGGAGCATGGTCACGGGCATGACGAGGGGCATGACCACGGCCACGAAGGCGGCCACGAGGACGGCGATCATCACGCGCATGGCGATGTCGATCCCCATGCTTGGCTGGACCCCCGGAACGCCCGCCTCTGGGTCGCCGCTATTGCCGAAACGCTCGCCGAGGCCGATCCCGACAATGCCACCGCCTACAGGCAGAACGCGGAAATGGCGGGCGAGGGGATCGCAAGGCTTGAGGAAGACCTGCGCGCGCAGCTTCAGCCCCATGCGGGGGCCAGCTTTGTCGTCTTCCATGACGCTTATGGCTATTTCACCGATCATTTCGGCCTTCAGCCCGCCATCGCCGTGTCGCTGGGCGACGCCAGCACCCCGTCCGCGGCAAGGCTGAACGAGATTCGCGCCCGCATCGCCCAGTCCGGCGCCGTCTGCGTCTTTCCCGAATATGGCAGCGACCCGAAACTGGTGAAGGCTGTGACGGAAGGCAGCGCCCTTCGGGCCGGGCGCGAACTGATGCCCGAAGGCGGAGATCTGGAGCCGGGGCCAAAGCTTTACGGGCAGATCCTCAGCGAGATGGGCGGGGCCATCGGGGACTGCCTGTCACAGTGACCTGACCACTGCGAAGATTTCCGACTCTTTTACTTTGACAATCCAGACTGAATTGGTCAGATTTCGGGTGAAGGAAGACGGACCCCAATTTCGAGAGGCTGATCATGACTGCAGTACGTCCCGCAGACTTTGCGCAACCCGGCACCAGCGTCCTGGCCCGCATCCCACAGCATGACGCGACCCAACTGACCCGCGGGGGCAACCAGGCCCTGATCATCCTGGACGACCAGATCTACCAGCTTCGCATCACCCGCGCCGGCAAGCTGATCCTGACGAAATAGGAATGGCGCCCCCGGTCGCATTGTGCGATCCGGGGGCAGGCCCATCAGCCGCGCGGCTTGCCGCCGGGACGGCCGCCACCCGGACCACCCGGCCTGCCGCCGGGCTTGCCGGAAAAGCGCGGCTTGTCGCCGCCGCCGGCACCGCCGCGCGCGGACTTCGGCCCGCCCGGTTTTCCAAAGGGCTTCCGATCCCCAGCCGGCTTGCCGCCCGCACGAGGACCGTCGCCCCGAGGCTTGAAGCCGCCCTCGGCCCGGTCGCCGCGCGGCTTGAACCCCTTGTCGCCGGGCTTTCCCTCTCCGCGCGGCTTGAAGCTCCGCCCGGCGTCATCCGCGTCGCGGCGGGGCTTGAACCCCCCTTCGGCACGATCCCCGCGCGGCTTGAAGCCACGCTCTCCCTCGGGACGTTCGCCACGGGGTTTGTATCCGGGCTTGCCCCCCTGGCCGTCGCGGTCCGGCTTGGCGAAACGGGGGCGGTCGCCCGAGGCGCCGTCGCGATCCGTGCGCGGCTTGTTGGACCAACTGCGGGCGGGGCGGTCGCCGTCGCCTTGCGGGCGCTTGGCGCGGAACTGGGGCCGGTCGCAGCCTTCCTCGGACCGGGGCTTGCCGGACCAGGGGCGCGCCGGGCGGTCGCCATCCTCGCGCGGGCCGGGCTTGCGGGCAAAGCGGCCTTCGCCTTCGCCCCCTGCCGCGCTGCGGAAGGTGCGGCGGGGCGCATCGCCGTCATCGCGGCGCGGGCCGCGCGAGCCTTCGGCGCCACGCGGGCGCATCTCGCGTTCTTTCGGGGCCGTTTCTTCGCCGGTCAGCAAGCCGCCAAGTTGGTCGCGCAGCACGCGTTTCTTGACCTCGACCACCTCGTTCTTCTCCATGCCGGTCAGCTTGAAGGGGCCATAGCCGATGCGGATCAGCCGGTTCACCTGAAGCCCGACATGGGACATCGCGCGGCGGATTTCGCGGTTCTTGCCTTCGCGGATGCCAACGGTCAGCCAGGCATTCGCGCCCTGCTGGCTGTCCAGCTTGATCTCCATCGGGGCGAACTCCTCGCCGTCGATGGTCGCGCCGCGGCGCAGGGGGGCGAATGTCATGTCGCTGGGCGTGCCGTTGACCCGCACGCGGTAACGCCGCAGCCAGCCGGTCGAGGGCAGTTCCAGCCTGCGCTTCAGCTCTCCGTCGTTGGTCAGCAGCAGCAGGCCCTCGGATGTCAGGTCAAGCCGGCCCACGGTCATCACGCGCGGCAGGTCGCGGGGCAGGGCGTCGAAAACCGTCTGCCGGCCCTTTTCATCCGATTCCGTCGTCACCAGGCCCAGCGGCTTGTAATACAGCCACAGCCGGGTTTCCTGCGGCTCGTCCAGCTTCTTGCCGTCCACGACGATCCGGTCGGAGGGCAGCACGTCAAGCGCGGGGCTGTCGATCTTCTTGCCGTTGACCGACACGCGACCTTCCATGATCATCCGCTCGGCCTCGCGGCGGCTGGCGACGCCCGAACGCGCCATCACCTTGGCGATGCGGTCAGGAGATTGGGCGGGGGACTGATCTGCGGGTTTCGGGCTGCCGGTGTCGTCGGTCATGGCGATATCTCCTGCGCATCGCTGCGGTGGCAAAGCCGCGCTTCTATCGGGCGCGGCGGGGCAAGGAAAGGGCGACTTGCATGGCTGCCGCGCCCTTGCGACAAGCGGGCATGACCCGCTTCACCTCTCATATGGCCCTGGCGCTTGACCAGGCAAGGGCCGCCGCCCGGCGCGGTGAGGTTCCGGTGGGGGCCGTGGTAGTGGCCCCTGACGGCCGCGTGGTCTCGGCGGCAGGAAACCGGACGCGCGCGTTGTCCGATCCGACCGCCCATGCCGAAATCCTGGCGATTCGCGAGGCCTGCCGGGCCGCAGGGTCGGAACGGCTGCCCGGCCATGACCTGTGGGTCACGCTGGAGCCTTGTCCGATGTGCGCGGCCGCGATCTCGGCCGCGCGGATCGGGCGGCTGTATTACGGGGCCAGCGACGTGCGGATGGGGGGCGTGGAGCATGGGGCGCGGGTTTTCGACCATCCGCAATGCCACCACCGCCCTACCGTCTATGATGGCATCGGCGCGGACCCCGCGCGGGCGCTGTTGCAGGGGTTCTTCCAGACCCGCCGATGACGGTTGCACGCCCCGCGCGGCTCGCCTATACCGTTTCCGACGCGGGTGTAGCTCAATGGTAGAGCAGCAGCCTTCCAAGCTGAATACGTGGGTTCGATTCCCATCACCCGCTCCAACCATCATCCCTGACGAAAATCACGGGCGCGTGGGCGGCCTGTCAGAGGCGACGCTGTCCTTGCGAAGGACCGACTGCAGTTCCATCGTGTCCGCGTCCACACGCACCAGATGGCCCTGCACGATCGCATAGCGGCTGCCGCGCGGCTCGGCGCCCAGGCCGTATCGGCCGGGCTGTTCGATGAAATCCACGAGATCGGTTGGCAGGACTTCTCCGGGGACCAGGGGGACAGTCGCGGCGCGCACGGGTTCGACCCCGGCCCTGCCCTGGGCCTGGGGGGACGGGCCTTCGAAGACCGTCAGGCCGACTGCCGCTGCCGCGGCCGTCGCGATCATCATGACCTTGTGCATCATTGTTTCGCCGGTTCTTCTGTCCTTATCGATCAAAAACAAGGCAGGGGCCGCGCCGGTTCCATCCGCGCGTCACAGTTCCGTCGCGTTAGCAGTTTTTTCCGACGAAGCGTGGCAACATTGCCGAAAAGTCGCGGCCTCGGCCATCCTCATGTTCGACAAACTGGTGATAAAGCTGTTGTGCAAGCGCGCCCATCGGCGTGTCCGCCCCGGCCGAGGACGCCGCCGCCTGCGACAGGTTCAGGTCCTTGAGCATC
>JAPSIP010000086.1:0-6235 GCA_031178645.1 Paracoccus sp. (in: a-proteobacteria)
TGGTTGCGAAGGCCGCGCGGATCGTTACCCCCTACATTGCAGACGCTTACGGCAAGTCGAGTCGCAGCACGGCCGGCTTTGCGCCAGCTCAAAGGCTATGTGGGCCGAGTGCGGCGTGATCTGCGCCGCCATTTGCAGGACATCCCCGAAGGTCCGCTGCGCCAAAAGGTGCTGGAGGCGCTCTGGTCGGTCGGTCGCCTGCTCGAGCAAACACCGAAGAGCAAGAACAAGATCTATTCCCTGCAAGACCCTGAGGTGGATTGCATTTCCAAGGGCAAGGCGCGCATCCGCTATAAGTTCGGCACCAAGGTCAGTCTCGCCACCACTCTCGACGGCGGTTTCGTTGTCGGGGCCCGGAGCTTTCCTGGGAACCCATACGACGGTCATACCCTGGCGCCCGCACTGGAGCAGGTTGCCATCCTGACCGAGCAGGTGCCGGATCTCGCCGTGGTCGACCGCGGCTATCGCGGCCATGGCGTGAAGACCACCAAGGTCCTGATCAGCGGCACGAAACGCGGCATCACCCCGCTATGGGCGCGGCTCCTCAGGCGACGAAGCGCCATCGAACCTGAGATCGGGCCTATGAAGAGTGACGGTCGCCTGGCCAGATGCTCGCTGAAGGCCGCATTGGCGATGCGGTCTTCGCCGTCCTCTGCGCCTGCGGTCACAATATCCGCAAGATCTTGGCCCACCTCAGGGCATTTTTGTTTCTATTGCTTCCCCTGATTGTGGCGATCATCTGGCGCGAAAGGACCCTTCACAGGAAAGTATTAGCCGCCTGACACGGTTGTTCAGAGCCGACTAACGAGGTTCTGGACTTCCTTCGGAGCGAGGCCCAGGCCTAGCCCAGCGAATATCCCGTTCCGCGCACCGTGCGGATCGGATCGGTGCCGCCGTTCTGCATCAGCGCCTTGCGCAAGCGGCCAACATGAACGTCGATTGTGCGGGTATCGACATAAATGTCGCGCCCCCAGACCCGATCCAGCAACTGTTCGCGCGTCCAGACCCGGCCCGGCCTTTCCATCAATGTGGAAAACAGCCGAAATTCGGTCGGCCCCAGATGCAAGGCCTGGCCCGCTCGGAAAACGCGGTGTTCGGCGGCGTCCAGGATAATGTCGGCGAAGGACAGCCGCTCGCCCATGCTGGCGGGCCGCGTGCGCCGCAGTTGCGTGCGCAGGCGAGCCATCAGTTCCACCACGGAATAGGGCTTCACGACATAATCGTCGGCCCCTGTTTCCAGGCCGCGCACCCGGTCAGTTTCCTCGCTGCGCGCGGACAGCATGATGATCGGGATGCCGCGCGTTGCGGGATCGGCCTTGACCTGGCGGCAGACCTCGATCCCCGACACCTTGGGCAGCATCCAGTCCAGCACCATCAGGTCGGGCTGTTCTTCCTGGACCAGCAGCAGCGCGTCCTCGCCGTTGTCGGCGACGACGACCGCAAAGCCCTCGGCTTCCAGGTTGTATTGCAGGACTTCGCGCTGCGCGCCTTCGTCCTCGACCACCAGAACGCAGGGGGCTTGCCGCGTCATGGTCAGCCCCCTGCCGCCTGGTCCGAAACCATGCCCGGCACGCTGTTGTCCTTGGGGCGGCTGTCGTCAGGCAATTCGCCCGTGACCAGATAGATCACCTGTTCGGCAATGGCGGTCGCCAGATCGCCCATGCGTTCGACGTTCTTGGCGATGAAATGCAGGTGCATGCAGGCGGTGATGTTGCGCGGATCTTCCATCATGTGGGTCAGGAATTCGCGGAACAGGGCATTGTACATCTGGTCCACCTCCAGGTCGCGCTGCCGCACGTCCTCGGCCAGCCCGGCGTCGCGGCGGATATAGCTGTCAAGCGCGTCCTGAACCATCTTGCCGACGGCGGTGCTCATCCGGCGCAGGGCCAGGCCCGCCCCGTCGATGGGCGGCATCTGCGACAGGACATGGGTGCGCTTGGCCATGTTCTTGGCGTAGTCGCCCACCCGTTCCAGCGAATGGGCGATCTTCATCACCGCCAGAACCATGCGCAGGTCGGTGGCCGTGGGCGCGCGCAGGGCGATCAGCCGGGCGGCATCCTCGTTCAACTGCACCTCCAGGGCGTCGATGGCCTTGTCGCGGCGGCGGACCTGTTCGGCCAGTTCCTCGTCACGGGTTTCCAGGGCCGTAGCGGCGTCTTGGATTGCGGCCTCGACCATGCCGCCCATCTTGACGGCAAGGGCCTGGATCGTTTCCAGGTCGCGGTCGAAGGCCGACGAGATATGCTTTTCGCGGTTCATGTGTCCTGCCCTTCTGTTGCCTCAGCCGATCCGGCCCGAGATATAGGCCTCGGTCCGGCTGTCCTGCGGCTTGGTGAAGATGTCGTCCGTGTCGCCATATTCGACCAGGTTGCCCAGGTGGAAAAAGGCCGTCTTCTGGCTGACGCGCGCGGCCTGCTGCATCGAATGGGTCACGATCACGACCGAGAATCGGGTGCGCAACTCCTCGATCAGTTCCTCGACCTGGGCGGTGGCGATGGGATCAAGCGCGGAACAGGGTTCGTCCATCAGCAGGACCTCGGGCGATGTGGCCACCGCGCGGGCGATGCACAACCGTTGCTGCTGGCCGCCCGACAGGCCGGTGCCGGGTTCGGACAGACGGTCCTTGACCTCGTTCCACAAGGCGGCGCCGCGCAGGGCCTTTTCCACAACATCGTCCAGTTCCGCGCGGTTGCGGGCCAGGCCATGGATGCGGGGGCCATAGGCCACGTTGTCATAGATCGACTTGGGGAACGGGTTCGGCTTCTGGAAGACCATGCCGACCTTGGCGCGCAACTGCACCGGATCGACGCGGCGGTCATAGACATCCTCGCCGTCCAGCAGGATCTCTCCCTCGACGCGGGCGATGGGGATGGTGTCGTTCATGCGGTTGATGCAGCGCAGGAAGGTGGACTTGCCGCAGCCCGACGGGCCGATGAAGGCGGTCACGGTCTTATCGAGGATGTCCACGTCGACATCCTTCAGCGCCTGCTTGTCGCCATAAAAGACCTGCACCTTGCGGGCCTGGATCTTGATGTCCTTGGGGGTCACGGCATTCTCCACGCGGTGGCTCGTGTCGTACATATTGGCTCCTTGTGGCGATTACCAACGGCGTTCAAACTTGCGGCGCAACCAGATGGCCAGCACGTTCATGCACAGCAGAAAGACCAGCAGCACGATGATCGCTCCGGATGCCCGTTCGATAAAGGCCGGGTCCGACCGCTGCGTCCAGTTATAGACCTGCACCGGCAGGGCCGAGGCCGGATCCATCAGCCCGCCCGGCAGCCCGTCGGGAAAGTTCCTGACAAAGGCCACCATGCCGATCAGCAGCAGGGGCGCAGTTTCGCCCAGGGCCTGGGCAAGACCGATGATCGTGCCGGTCAGGATGCCGGGCATGGCCAGGGGCAGGACGTGGTGGAACACCGACTGCATCTTGGACGCACCCACTCCAAGCGCCGCGTCGCGGATCGAGGGCGGCACCGCCTTCAGCGCCGCGCGGGTCGAAATGATGATCGTGGGCAGCGTCATCAGGGTCAGGACCAGCCCGCCCACAATGGGCGCCGATTGCGGCAGGCCCGCGAAATTGATGAAGGCCGCCAGCCCCAGGATCCCGAAAACGATCGACGGCACCGCCGCCAGGTTCGAGATGTTGACCTCGATGATGTCGGTGATGCGGTTCTGGGGGGCGAACTCCTCCAGGTAGATGCTGGCCGCGACCCCGATGGGCACGGCAAGGACCAGCACCACCAGCATCATGTAGAGCGACCCCAGGATCGCCACGCCTACGCCTGCGGCTTCCGGCCGCTGGTCCGAGGCATCGGCGTTGGTCAGGAAGTTCCAGTTGAAGCGGGTCACGATCTCGCCCCGGTTGGCCAGTTCCTGCGCCAGTTGCAACTGCTGGGGCGAGGTGTTGCTGTCGCGGGCAGCGCTTTCCATGGTCACGCGGCCCTTGAAGAAACCGTCGATGCGACCCCCCGTCAGCACGTCGAATTCGACGGTCTGGCCGATCAGTTCGGGATCGGCCAGCACGCGGTCGCGGACCTGCGCCGATGCTTCCTTCGAGATCAGGTTGTCGATGTCATCCTCGCTCAGCCCCTCGATCTGGATGTTGTGGCGCGCGACCGTGGCCTCGACCGCCGCGTCCAGCACGCGGCCATAGGACACGGTCAGCACCTTGGCCATTTCCGCCGGATCGCGGTTGCCCTTGGGGTCCAGCACAGCGGCGTCAAGCGTCACGGGGATGTTCAGATAGGTTTGGCGGAACGCGCCCGACCCGGCGCTCAGGATCGTCGTCAGCAGCACCACAAGCGCGATCATCGAAATGGCGATAGCGATTACGCCATACAGGCGAAAGCGCTTCTCGGCGGCATTGCGGGCCTTGGTGCGCGCATCCTGTTGCAGCAAAGAGCCGGGCTTGCGGTCGGGGACATCGACCGGGCGGGACAGCGGAATATCGGTCATTCGTATTGCTCGCGATATTTGCGCACGATGATCAGCGCGACCACATTGAGGGCCAGGGTAATGACGAACAGCGTCAGCCCCAGGGCGAATGCCACCAGCGTCTCGGGCGAGTTGAAGTCGCTGTCGCCGGTCAGCTGGCTGACGATCTTGACGGTGATGGTGGTCATCGCCTCCAGCGGGTTCAGGCTCATCTGGGCTGCCGCGCCTGCGCCCAGGACAACGATCATGGTCTCACCGATGGCGCGGCTGGCGGCCAGCAGGACGGCGCCGACGATGCCCGGAAGGGCTGCGGGCAGCACCACCTGGCGCACGGTTTCCGAAGGCGTCGATCCCAGCCCAAGCGCCCCGTCGCGCAGGGATTGCGGCACGGCGTTGATGATGTCGTCGGACAGCGAACTGACGAACGGGATCAGCATGATCCCCATCACCAGGCCAGCCGTCAGGACCGAGGTTCCCGAATTGCCCAAGCCCAGCGGTTGCGCAAAGTAATCGCGCAGCAGCGGCCCGACGGTGATCAGCGCGAACAGGCCGTAGACGATGGTGGGAATCCCGGCCAGAACCTCGATGGCCGGTTTGACGAAACCGCGCACCCGGCGGGAGGCGTATTCCGACATATAGACCGCAGCGAACAGCCCGATGGGGACTGCCACCAGCAAGGCGATGGCCGACACATACATCGTGCCCCACAGCAGCGGCACGATCCCCAGACGGGAATTGCCCTGGAAGCGCGGCGTCCATTCGGTGCCGAAGAAAAAGGCCTTCCAGTCGTAAAGCTGGAAGAAATGCCCGGTCTCGAAGACCAGGGACAGCACGATCCCGGCGGTGGTCACGATGGCGATCAGCGAACTCAGCATCAGAAGGCCCAGGACCATCCGCTCGACCACGTTGCGGGCCTGGTATTCCTGGCCGATCCGCATCACGCCCACGCCCAGCCCCAGCACGGCGGCGATCAGGGCGATGGTCCCGGCGACCAGACCGGATTCGGGCGTTACCACACCCGTCAGGCGCAGGACCGAGGCAAGGCCCAGCACCGCCAGGGCAGGCAACAGCGCGGCCAGCGCGACGCTAGTGCCGTGATAGGTCGGGCGGCTGTGCAGCTTGCGCACATCCGGTCCCGCAGTCGCAAAGGCGCGGCTGCGGCCGACGATGTAACCGGCGGCGGCCAGCAGGAAACTTGCAAACAACGCCCATGACAGCGGCATTCGGGCAATCCTTTACGAAAAGGCAACAAGGTTGGGGCGGCACGAATGCCGTGCCGCCCCTGGATGCGTTATTGCATCGTCGTCTGGTTGGAGACGGCTTCCTGGGTTGCGGCCAGTTCCGGATCCGACACCAGGCCGTACTCGGCCAGCGGGCCGTCAGGACCGGCGATCTCATCGGACACGAAGAATTCCAGGAATTCCTTCAGGCCCTGGATTTCGCCGATATGGGCTTTCTTCACATAGAAGAACAGCGGGCGCGACACGGGGTATTCGCCGGATGCGATCGTCTCGGTCGAGGGCGCGACGCCGTTGATCGTGCCAACCTTCAGCTTGTCGGTGTTGTTTTCATAGAATGACAGGCCGAAGACGCCGATCCCGTTGGGCGAGCTCTCGATGCGGGCCAGGGTTTCGGTATAATCGCCGTCGATGTCCACGGCGCGACCGTCGGTGCGCAGCGTCATGCAGGCTTCCTCGGCCGCGTCCTCGTCCATGCCCGATGCGACAAAGGCTTCCATGGCGCCCGATCCCTCGCAGCCGGCCAGGATCACCTTTTCCTCGAAGACTTCGCGGGTGCC
>JAPSIP010000086.1:6245-6535 GCA_031178645.1 Paracoccus sp. (in: a-proteobacteria)
CGACCTGGCCGTCACGCACGACCTTGGCGGACAGGGCGTTGAACCAGTCGGCGGGGGTATAGGCGAAGTCCGGGCCGCTGGACGCGTTGGCAAAGACGATGCCGTCATAGCCGATGCGGACTTCCATGATGTCGGTCACGCCATTGGCGGTGCAGGTTTCGCGTTCCGCGTCGCGCATCGGGCGGCTGGCATTGGCGATGTCGATGGTGTTCTCGCCCACGCCCTCGCAGAACTTCTGCAGCCCGCTGCCGGTGCCGCCGGATTCCACGACCGGAACGGGGAAGTCCATG
>JAPSIP010000087.1 GCA_031178645.1 Paracoccus sp. (in: a-proteobacteria)
CAGATCCTCAGGGCGCTCAACACCCTTCAGCAGTTCATCCAGAAGTTCCTTGGAGATCGTCATGCATGCTTCCTTTCGGTGAAGCATGGACCGGATTACTCATACACAGAAGATCGGACACTCTCGGTAAAGGAACTCGCGCCCTTTATGGCGGAGCTGCTGGATTTCAAGCTGGTTCTATCGAACCGTGCCGGGGACCCCGAAATTCCGCCACCCGCCTATGCTTTCTTACCCTTCTACATTGACTAGGATGACGGCTGGACCAAGCCGCTCGAGTCCTTCGCCAATCTCGCGCAATACAGCGCCTACAAAAAACCGGTCATCGAGTTCCACACCGGCATTCTGCCGAACGAGTTCTACGTCTTGGAGGCGAACAAGCGTCAGATCCAGGTCAAGCAACGTGAGTTCCAGGCGGATCGAAACGTTGTTCAGAAGGCCATGGAAAAGGTTGGGCTTACGGTGACCTTCGATGGGCTGGAGCTCCGCACTGAAGGTCACGAAGTCGCAATAGAGCGGCTGTTGGTCCGGCTGAAACAGCTTCGCGAAGATCGCCGGACCCCCGCGGAAAAGCTTGCCGAAATCTTGGATCAGCGGGTCATAACCGATAATCAGATTGCCACCGTGCGCGCGGCGCTTCAGGAGATCAAGAAGGACATCGTCTTCGCCCGTGATCTTCCTGAGATCCAGCAACTTGCGAAATCGGCCGCTTCCGTAGATGCGGAGGTGCGAGATGCGGATGCGGCGATGGCCGAGATCCAAGCCGCGCTCAACGCCCGGCGCGACGATGTCTCCTTGGCGGACATCATCGAGAGCAAGGGCCGACGCATTGCGTCTGATCTTTTCCAGGAGCAATTCGATGGTCTGACAGATGAGATCTCGAAACTTATGAACGAAGTCATAAAGATCGAAGAGAAGCTGAGCGCGCTGAAGGACAGGAAGCGTCGCGACAAGATCGTTGCCTTCTATGCTCGGCTCATGCTCTCCTATCTCGATCGGCTGGATGTTTCCAACTACAGCGTTCAGGGATTCACAAAGCTTCCGGCCCGAATTTCCGAGACCGGTAGTGACCTGCCGCGGTCGATCCTCGCCTACGGCCTCGCGATCCTAAATACGATGAACGAGTTCTCGACCTCGTTCTTCGGGCCAATCGTAATCGACAGCCCAAACCAGCAGGACCAGGACGCGAAAAACGTGGGCGCCATGATTGACCTCATCGTGAAGGCAGTCCCGGACGACGCGCAGGTGATTCTCGGAACCGTGTCGCTGCATGACCAGACATTCGAGGACGCCGATATTATCGAATTCACCGACAAGCTGCGGGTGCTGCGCGCGGATGAGTTCGAAAGCGTGCAGGCGACGCTTCAGCCATTCGTGGATCTGGCCGCGGACGCCAACTGAGGCTCCTGCATTCTGTTCACACCTGCGCAGTGCGTCGCTCTCTGAGAGAGTCGTGAATGGCCGCTATCGCCGATTGCCGCGCATGAGATGCCGGGACCTCACAGGCCGCTTCCTGCCCATTTTCGTTACTGACGAGATACTGCCACTTGCGACAAGTGCAAGCTTTCAAGCTGTTCCTCGCAGTGCCGCCGCATGTTGCACTGCCAGAGTGGCAAGCTGCAGAGCAGCCTCACGATCTGCGGCCACAGCAATGAAGCGGGCGTTGTGGCAGAAGCGTGAGCCGGGCACACCAGATGCAGCCTCGAAGGCCGCGTCCGTCAGCCCCGCCCAAGCTACGGGAAGATCGACCCGAAGGGCAAAACCCTCAGCTTCGCGGCGGATGCCGGTCAGGGCCCAGTCTGTTTCTCGGGGATTGACCACGAAGAGCAGGTGATCGGCGCCTGCCTTCTCGATGGCAGAGCGGAAGGGCATGCCCATCGGGAGCTCGAGGATCCGGCTTTCTCCGGCGGCGGCGATGCCCTCCATGACGACAGCCTCGGCCCGCAGCTTGGCGGCCTTTCGTGCAACCGCCGCCTCGACAAAGGCACGAGCGATGGTCAACGCGTGGTCGAAGGCCCGATCATCGGCACCCGGGCTGCGATCGTCGAAGACGGGTTTGAGGCTTTCCAGCAGGAGCGGCAGGGACAGGTCCGCGAGCAACCCACTTGGCGACAGGGCTCCATTGTCCACCAAGTCGATGGGCAGGACGAAATCGGCGTCGAATGCTGCATGGATCGTGTCCAGATCCCCATCAGGAACACCGAAGGCCCGCAGATAGTCCCTGCCGAAGTGCCGCCAGATCAGGCCGAACGAACTGTAGGGCTGGCCGTCGCCGCGCAGGGGCGGGTTCTTTCTGGTGGTGATCAAAGATCAGCCGCTCCGGATCGTGATCGCGGCCGACGTCATAGATCACCCGGTCCGGCGCCGGTGTGGTCCAAGCCGCATCACGCGTCCGCGTGATCCGCGCTTTTGGGAAAATTCGCGTCAGGATAACGGAGGAGAGAAGCTCGTCAGCGTAAAGCCACCGGAATGGGTGACGAGATGCGCAATATTCATGACATGTCCTGGAAAAGAGATGACCGCCCAGAGGCGGTCAGAAGAGAATCAATGGGTTATGAAATCTTTGCCCCGAACTGAACAAACATACCCCTAGCCGGCAGCAACTATGCTCCGAACAACAACACGCTTAATGCGTCCAGGGGCCGCGGCGATCGGTCGCGAAGTTCTCGCCATATCCGCGGGGGCGGACATTGGCGGCGCGGCTGTGGGGCGGCTGGACGACATATTCCAGCCCATGCTCGCGGGCGTAATCCTCGGCCTGCTTCTGGGTGTCGAAGTGCAGGCGGACCTGGCTTTGGGTGTCGTCGCTGCTGATCCAGCCCATCAAGGGGTCGATGTCGCGCCCTTGGGGCGGAAACTCCAGCACCCATTTCTTGGTCCGCGCATTGCCGGACTGCATGGCATTGCGGGCAGGTTGATAGATGCGAACGCGCATTGGGCAGCCTTTCGGTCGATATCGCGCGACTTATCGCCAATCGCGCGCCGCTGATCAAGAGCCGGAACGGCTGGTCCCGGCTTGCGTTGACCCGCGATACCGCAACAACGCAGGAGGATACGATGCCGTTTCGCACAGCAGCCGCCCTTGGGCTGATGATGGCCTTTCCCGCCGCCGCGCAGGATGCCGCGTCCCCCCCACCGGCCGAGGGCGCAGCGCCCCTGATCGCCGAACTGAAAACCGCCGAGGGAGAAAGCCTGGGCACCGCGACCGCTGTCGCCACGCCGTCCGGGATGATGCTGGTCACGCTGGAGCTTGAAGGCCTGCCGCCCGGCATCCACGGCGCCCATATCCACGAGACCGGCGAATGTTCGCCCCCCGATTTCGAATCGGCGGGCGGCCATCTGGCGGGCGACAAGGAACATGGCGTGATGTCGGCCAACGGCCCCCACGCGGGCGACCTGCCCAACATCCACGTCCCCGACAGCGGCGCACTGACAGTCGAGCATTTCGCCGCCGGCCTGACGACCGAGTTGATGATGGATGACGACGGAGCCGCCATCATCATCCATGAACAGCCCGACGACTATGTCGGCCAGCCCTCGGGCCATGCCGGGGGGCGGGTAGCCTGCGGCACCTTCGCGCAGGCGGGCTGATCCCTATTCCTCTGGCGCGGCGTCCGCAAAGGGCGCCGTGACCTCGGCCGTCTTGGCCTGCTTGTCATAGATGCAGATCATCCTTTCCTGCGTCTCGCCCTCGCCCACCGAGATCAGCGCCGCGCCATAGCTTTCGGAACCGAAGGAATTGACCTCGACTGTGACAGCGGCATCGGGCGCGGCCTCGACCAGGCTGCGGCAGCTTTCCTCGACCGAGGCGCGGAAATCCTCCCATGCCTCGTCGGACGATCCCCAGGCCGCCAGCGGCAGGATCAGAAACAGTCCCGCAAGTGCTTGTTTCATCGCTTTTCTCCGTTTGCGAAAGGAACGCGCGGGCGCCCCGTTCGTTCTGCTTCAAACAGAGAGGTGATCGAATGCCGTGGGCCCGCGCAATCCTTTTCGTCATCGCTGCAACGAGTGTCGGTGCCTGCGCATCCGGCTATAGCCTGACGGTCGCTGCCACCCAATGCGATCTGACACAGCACCAGCGGCTGGTCGGCATGAACATCGGAGAGGTGACCTTGCCCCCGCAGCTTCATTATCGGGAAATCAGCCCGGGGCAACTGGTGACGCAGGAATACCAGCCGGGCCGGCTGAACATCTTCCTGGACCCCAAGGGTTGGATTGCCCGCGTCACCTGCGGCTGATCAGCCCCGCGCCCGATCCACGGCCGCCACGGCCCGCGCAATCGCATCCGTGATCGACAGGTTGCTGGTATCCAGCACCACCGCGTCCTCCGCAAGCCGCAGCGGCGCGGTCGCGCGGTCGCGGTCGCGTCGGTCCCGTTCCTGCAATTCGGCCAGCATCTGGACGGGATCGGCCCCGAGTTCCGCCGCCCGCCGCTGCGCGCGCACTTGGTCCGAGGCCGTGACATACAGCTTCACCGGCGCGTCGGGGCAGATCACCGTGCCGATATCGCGGCCGTCCAGAACCGCGCCAGGCTCTTGCGCTGCAAAACGGTGCTGGAAATCCAGAAGCGCGGCGCGGACTTCGGGGATGGCGGCGATGCGGCTGGCGGCCTGCCCGGCTTCGGCGCTGCGCAGGTCCGGGCGCGCAAGGTCTTCTGCATCAAGCGTCTGCGCCGCGACGGCCGGATCGCCGCCCTTCGCCCCCACGGCCCGATACAGCAGGCCCGTATCAAGGTGATGAAAGCCGAAATGGGCGGCCAGGGCGCGGGCGATGGTGCCCTTGCCCGAGGCGGCGGGTCCGTCGATGGCGATGATGAATGGCATGGTCACGCAACACTGTTTTCGCGCCCTCCATCGCACGGCGCGCGGCCCAAGGTCCACCGCCTTGCGCAAAAGAAAACGCCGGCCCAAGGGGACCGGCGTTCGTCATCTTGACAGTGGCGGAAAGGATCAGGCGTTGCCCAAGGTCTTGGCGACCTCGGCGGCGAAATCCTCTTCCTTCTTCTCGATGCCTTCGCCCACGGCGACGCGGGCAAAGCCGGTGATCTCGACCCCTGCTTCCGTCGCGGCCTGCTCGACGGTGACATCGGGGTTGATCACGAAGGGCTGGCCCAGCAGCGTGTTCTCGGCCACGAACTTCTTCATCCGGCCGGGGATGATGTTGTTCTGGATCACGGCTTCCGGCTTCGGCTTGGCCGAGGCAATGTTTTCTTCCAAAGCCTTGGCGGTCTGGACTTCCAGCTCGCGCGCCAGCAGGGCCGGGTCAAGCGTGGCTTCCGACAGCGAGACGGGGTTGGTCGCAGCGATATGCATCGCGAACTGCTTGCCCACGGCCTGCGCCTTGTCCTTGTCGCCCTTCAGCGCGACCAGTACGCCGATCTTGCCCATGCCCTCGCCTGCGGCGTTGTGGACATAGGACACGACCGTGTCGCCTTCCAGCAGGTGCATCCGGCGCAGGGTCATGTTCTCGCCGATGCGGGCGATGGCGTCGGTCAGCACCTCGGACACGGGCTTGCCGTTCAGTTGCGTGGCCTTCAGCACCTCGATGTCATCCGCCGTGGTCAGCGCGATGTCGGTGATGTCGCGGACCAGTTGCTGGAAATCGGCGTTCTTGGCGACGAAATCGGTTTCCGAGTTGATCTCGACGGCGACGCCGCGGCCATCGGTCACCTGCACGCCGATCAGGCCTTCGGCGGCGACGCGGTCGGCCTTCTTGGCAGCCTTTGCAAGGCCCTTGGTGCGCAGCCAGTCGATGGCGGCTTCCATGTTGCCGTCGGTTTCGGTCAGCGCCTTCTTGGCATCCATCATCCCTGCGCCGGTCGTTTCGCGCAGCTCTTTCACCATCGCGGCGGTGATAGCCATGATCCGTCTCCTTTGATCAACGCGTCAGGCGGGGCATATCCCCGCCTGACGACAGTTCCGTAAATATCCGGTTCGCGGCGACGATCAGGCGTCGGCGGTTGCCTGTTCCTCGGCGGCGGGCTGGTCCAGCAGCTCGTCGGGGGCGTCGGACAGGGCGCCCACGTCCACACCGGCAGCACCCATCTGCGCCGACATGCCGTCAAGCGCCGCACGGCTGGCCAGGTCGCAATACAGCGCAATGGCGCGGGCCGCGTCGTCGTTGCCGGGGATGATGTAGTCCACGCCTTCGGGCGAGCAGTTGGTATCGACCACGGCGACGACCGGGATGCCCAGCTTCTTGGCTTCCAGGATGGCCAGGTCTTCCTTGTTCACGTCGATGACGAACAGCAGGTCCGGCAGGCCGCCCATGTGGCGGATGCCGCCCAGCGAGGCTTGCAGTTTCGCCTGCTCGCGTTCCAGCTGCAGACGCTCTTTCTTGGTCATGCCTTCCGCGCCGCCGGCCATCGTCTCGTCGATGGCTTTCAGGCGGTTGATCGACTGGGACACGGTTTTCCAGTTGGTCAGCGTGCCGCCCAGCCAGCGGTGGTTCATGTAGAACTGGGCCGAGCGTTCGGCCGCGTGCTGTTCGTCGGTACCAAACGCCAGGCCCAGAAGCCCATCGCGGACGC
>JAPSIP010000088.1 GCA_031178645.1 Paracoccus sp. (in: a-proteobacteria)
GATCTCGGTCAGGTGGATGGGGCTGTTTTCGTGCAGAAGCTCGGTCCGCAGGGAATCCATGAAGCCGCGGGTGGCGAACTTGGCCGCGCAATAGGGCGCCTGCAGCGGGATGCCGCGATAGGCGAGGGCCGATCCGATGCTGACGATGGTGCCGTAGCCCTGGGGGCGCATGTGGCGCAGTGCCGCCTGGGCACCGAAGACCTGGCCCAGATAGGTGACTTCGGTCACGCGGCGGAACTCGTCGGGCGTGACCTGGGACACCGGGGCCAGCACGGTGGCCATTGCGGCGTTGATCCACAGGTCGATCCGGCCCCAGCGGTCCATCACGGCCTGGGCCGCATCGTCAAGCGCCGCCGCATCGGCGACATCGGCGGGCAGGACCAAGGCCTCACCCCCCGCCGCGTCCACATCGGCCCGTGCGCCGTCCAGGCCCGCCCGGCCCCGCGCGATCAGCCCGATGCGCCAGCCCTGTGCCGCGAACTGTTGCGCCACCGCCCGGCCCACCCCGGCCGACGCGCCCGTGATGACCGCCACGCGCGGTGCTTCGCTGATGTTCTTCATGGCCTTCTCCTTTCCTGCGCTGTGGTCCCAACGCGCCGGCGGGGCAGGGGTTCGCCCCCCGGTGAACCAGGGGCGCCGTCCCTGCGTTCGACCGGCAAGGCCGTGCCGGGCGCATGGCCGCCGCCCTGACCGAAAGGAACCCGGATGGATATCAGCCGCACAGGCGATGTCTGGTGGAAGAACGCCGTGTTCTACTGCCTTGATGTCGAGACATTCCAGGACAGCAACGGCGACGGCGTCGGCGATTTCGCCGGGCTGACCCGCCGCATCGACCATCTGTCCCGCCTGGGCGTCACCTGCATCTGGCTGATGCCCTTCTATCCGACCGCGAACCAGGACGACGGCTATGACATCACCGATTACTATGGCGTCGATCCCCGGCTGGGGACGCTGGGCGACCTGGCTGTCTTTCTGCGCACGGCCAAGGACCGGGGCATCCGGGTGATCGCGGATCTGGTGGTCAACCACACCTCGGACCAGCATCCCTGGTTCCGGTCGGCGGCCTCGGACCGCGATTCGCCTTATCGCGACTGGTATGTCTGGCGCGACGAGATCCCGCCGGGCGGCCCCAAGGATCTGGTCTTTCCCGATCAGGAAGACAGCAACTGGGAATGGCACGAGGAAAGCGGCCAGTATTACCTGCACCGCTTTTATCGCCACCAGCCCGACCTGAACATCTCCAACCCCCTGGTGCGCGAGGAGATCCACAAGATCGTGGGCTTCTGGCTGCAGCTTGGCCTGTCGGGGTTCCGGGTCGATGCCGTGCCCTTCCTGCTGGAAACCCAGGGGCTGGACACGCCGCCGGAACTGGATCTGCACGACTGGCTGCGCGACCTGCGCAGCTTCGTTCAGCGCCGCTGCGGCGATGCGATCCTGCTGGGAGAGGTGAACCTGCCGTATCAGGAGGTCCGCCGCTTTTACGGCGACGAGGGCGGGGGCGAGCTGAACATGTGCCTGGACTTCAACATGAACCAGGCCCTGGCCCTTGCCCTGGTGCGCGAGGATGCGGGGCCGCTGGTCCATTCCCTGCGCGCCATGCCCGACCTGCACCAAAACGACGGCTGGGCGCATTTCGCGCGCAACCATGACGAATGGTCGCTGGACAAGCTGACCGAGGCCGAGCGCCAGCAGGTGTTCCGCGCCTTCGGCCCCGACGAGGAGATGCAGCTTTACGGCCGCGGCTTGCGCCGCCGGATCCCCACGATGCTCAAGGGCAATGCCGACCGCATCCGGCTGGTCTACAGCATCGTCTTTGCCCTGCCCGGCGCCCCCGTCCTGTTCTATGGCGAGGAGATCGGCATGGCCGAGAACCTGGACATCCCCGGCCGGCAAAGCGTGCGCAGCCCGATGCAATGGGCGGACCGCCCCAATGGCGGCTTTTCGGCCGCGCCCGAGGATCGGCTGTCGCGGCCCGTCGTCTCGGGCAGCCGCTGGGGGCCGAAGGGGGTCAATGTCGCGGCACAGGAACGCGATCCCGAATCAATCCTCAACTGGCTGGAACGCCTGATCCGCCGCCGCCGCGAGATGCCCGAGGTAGCCTTCGGCCAGTGGAGCTTCATCCCCTTCCCCGATGCCGAGATTTTCGCCCTGCGCTATGACTGGGACGACCGGACGGTGCTGCTTCTGCACAATCTGGGCAAGAAGGCCTGCGCCTCGCAGTCCCGGCTGGACGATGCGCAGTCACTGGGCGAACTGGCGACCATCCAGGGCCAGGGGCGCCTCGATCTGGCCGCGGACGGCACCGTCACCGTCGAACTGCCCGCCTATGGGGCACTGTGGCTTCGGGCGCATCGGGCCTGACCCGGACCTGGGGCAGCGGCACAAAGGTGTGACGGGCGACCCGCCGTCAGACCATTCGCCGGGCTTGCTTGCGCGGTCCAGGGCGCTAACCTTCCCCCAGTCTTCACAGTGAACATTGGGGGTTTCCATGCCGGATGGCAGCATCGCGCCGTCGCGCCGCAGCGTCGTCGTCACCGAGTTTACCAACAGTGTCCTCGACCCCGCGGCACCGATGCTTGGCCCGGTCGAGAATGGCGGCACCATCATCGCCAATACCGCGCCCGGCTGCTGGGGTCCGATGATCACCCCCCGCCTGCGCGGCGGGCACGAGGTCACGACGCCCGTCCATGTCACCGGCGCCAGGCCGGGCGATGGGGTGGCGATCCGCATCCGCGACATCACCGTGACCTCGGCCGCCACGGCATCGGGCCATGACAGCTCGCCCGAGGGGTTCTGCCTGGGCGATCCCTATGTCGCCGCGCGCTGCCCGGTCTGCGACACCGTCTGGCCCGAAACCCATGTCGAGGGGATCGGCCAGGATGCCGTGAAATGCGACCGCTGCGGCAATCCGGTCACGCCCTTCCGCATCGTCCACGGCTATACCGTGACCTTCGACGACACCCGCAGCGTCGGCCTGACCCTGCCCGCAGCGGCGGCCGAGACCATCGCGCGGGACGCCGATCACCATGCGGCCCTGCCCGACGGCAGCCGCCAGCATTCGATCCTGACCTTTGCGCCGTCGGACATGCCGGGCACGCTGGTGCGGATGCGGCCCTTCCTGGGGCAGCTTGGCACCTGTCCGTCAATGGCGATGCCCGACAGCCACAACGCGGGCGATTTTGGCGCCTTCCTGGTCGGCGCGCCCCATGACTATGCCATCAGCGCCGAGGATCTGGCGCGGCACAAGACCGACGGGCACATGGACATCGACGCGGTGCGCGCGGGCGCGATCATCGTCTGCCCGGTCAAGGTTCCGGGCGCGGGCGTCTATATGGGCGACATGCACGCGGGCCAGGGCGACGGAGAGATCGCGGGACACACGATGGACGTGGCGGGCAGCGTCACCCTGCAGGTCGAGGTGGTGAAGGACTATCCCATCGACGGCCCGGTCCTGTTCCCCCTGGCCGAGGACCTGCCGCCCCTGGCCCGTCCCTTCACCCCGGCCGAGATGGCCAAGGGCCAGCGTCTTGCCGCGAAATGGTCCGTGGGCGAGATCGAGCCCTTGGCCCCGATCAGCGTGATCGGCACCGCCCCGAACCTGAACGCCGCCATCGAGAACGGGCTGGAACGCGCGGCCACCCTGCTGGGCATGACCATCCCCGAGGTGCGCAACCGCGCCACCATCAACGGCGCGATCGAGATCGGGCGCGCGCCGGGCGTGATCCAGGTGACCTTCCTGGCGCCGCTGGCAAGACTGGATGCCGTGGGCCTGGGCCATTACGCGCGCGAACAATACGGGATGTGACAAGGCAGGCTGCGGCCCGGCCCGGTGCCGCAGCCCAGACCATGCAGGCGGCGTTTCCCCGGCTTGGGCTTCAGGCCTCCATGATGAAGCTGGCGCAGCGGTCGCCCAGCATCATGGCGGGGGCATTGGTGTTGCCCGCGTTGATGTCGGGGACGGCGGACATGTCGGCCACGCGCAGGTTCTGGATGCCCCGCACCCTCATGCGCGAATCCAGCACGGCCATGGGATCGCCATCCGCACCCATCCGCGCCGTCGAGGCGGGGTGGTAGTTCGTCTTGACGAAGCGCTTGCAATGCTCGGCCAGTGTCTGGTCGTCCAGCCGGGCCGGATCGGGAATAGCGACGCGCTTGATCCGGCTGGCCAGGGGCTCGCTTTCAAAGGCGCGGATGAAGAAGCGCTGGCCCGCGATCATCGCGGCCAGATCGTCGGGATGCTTCAGCAGGTTGGGGCTGACCAGCGGCTTGTCCGCCGGATCGGCAGAACGCAGGCGCACCTCGCCGCGCGAGCGGGGCTTGACCACCACGGTGGTCACCGTCAGGCCATAGGTGTTGTCGATCAGCTTCAGCGTGTCGCGGTCCAGATAGACGATCGGCACGCAGAAGGCCTGGATGGTCGGATCGGCGCCCGGTTCGACCGGGTTGACAAAGGCGCCCGCTTCCACGCCCGCCGACAGGATGGGGCCTGATCCGAACAGCTTGAACTGCAACCCGTTGCGCAGCATCCGCCAGCCCGCGCCCTGCCGGAAATAGCCATAGGGGCCATTGGTCGTCGCGATGATGGGCACTTCTGGGTGGTCGATCAGGTTCTGGCCCACGCCCGGCAGATCCGCGATCACCGGGATGCCATGCTGGGCAAGGTGGTCTGCCGGACCCAAGCCCGACAGCATCAGAAGCTTGGGCGTGATCAGCGCGCCGGCCGTCACGATGATCTCGCCCCGGGCATAGCTGCGATGCTCGGTCCCGGACTTGTCGCGCCACAGGACGCCGACCGCGCGTCCGTCCTCGATCAGGATGCGCTCGGCCCTTGCCTGCAGGCGCAGGGTCAGCAGGGGATCCTTCTCGACCGGGGACAGGAAGGCATAGGCGGCCGAGGATCGCCGCCCGTGGCGGTTCATGAACTGGTAAAAGCCCACGCCGCGTTGCGAGGGACCGTTGAAATCGGGGTTGAACGGCTCTCCCAGGCCCTGGACCGCCTGGACGAACCAGCGGGACATCTGGTCCACATGGCCCGGATCCGACACCTGCATCTGCCCGCCGATGCCGTGCAGCGCGTTGTTCAGGCGGTTGTTGTCCTCCATCCCGCGGAAATGCTTCAGGACGGCATTCCAGGACCAGTTGGCCCCGTCATTGTTGCCCCGCAGAACGTCGTTCCAGGCATCGTAATCGGACGGCCTGCCGCGCATGTAGACCTGGGCGTTGACCGAGGATCCCCCACCCAGCACATTCGCCTGCGGAATGTCATGGGCGCGCCCGTTCAGGTGCGGCTGCGGCACGGTCGTGTGGTAATGCATGAACTTCGAGCCGTTGATCATCTTGAAGATGCCCGGCGGCATGTCCAGCAGCGGGTGGCGGTTCGAATGGCCCCCTTCCAGCAGCAGCACCCGGTGCCGGCCGTCGGCCACAAGCCGTCCCGCCGCCACACAGCCCGCCGATCCTCCTCCGACGACGATGTGGTCGTATTCTTCGCGCCCCATGCGGGCTTCCTCCTGTTGTCTGGCCGTGCAAGGCAAGGCTGCGGGTTCAGGCCTCGTCGAACGTGCCCCGGACATATTCCCAGGCTGCGTTCAGATGCGCCGTCAGGGCGTCCGACGCGGCATCGGGATCGCGGTCGCGGATGGCGTTGTAGATGTCCGAGTGGCGCTGAAAGTTCATCCGGTTGCGTTCGGGCGACCGGGGCATCCGGGTCCATTGCGGCGCCAGCCAGCCGGTGAAGGCCCGGTGGATCGCCGGAAAGACCGGATTGCGCGGGATCTCGTAAAGGACGGCGTGAAAGGCCACGTCCGTGCGGTAAAAGGCGTCGCTGTCGGGAATCGCCTCGCCATTCGCCTCAAGGGCGCGGCGCAGGGCCTCGATGTCGTCCTTGCGGGCCTGCAGCGCCGCCTGCCGGACAAGGGCGGCTTCCAGGAAGATCCGTGTGTCATACAGGTTCTTGACCCCGCCCGACTGCATCAGAAGATGCCCGACCACGCCGCTGGCGGCGGCCATCGCCGCGTCGAAGCCGGGGCGGCGCACGACCGGGCGGAACCGGGGCCGGGTTTCGACCAGGCCGCGGCTTGCCAGGGTGGCCACGGCCTCGCGCACGACGGTGCGGCTGACGCCATAGCTTTCGATCAGGTCGCGTTCGGGCGGCAGCGGGGCGCCGTCGGCCAGTTCGCCTGCGGCAATGCGCCCCTCGATCGCCGTGACGACGAAATCCGCAGCGCGATGGCCCGAGGGACGCAGGTTTGAGGTCTGGGTGCTCATCACAGGCTCCGGCAAGTTTGGTCAGATCATACTGGGGCAGACGCGCAATGCAAGTTCTTGCTGTTTGGTATGACCAAAAATGTGTAGATCACCTGTAGAGGCCGGGAGATCAGCAGATTAGGCTGCCATTTAACCTTCTCTGCCGCGGACCCAAACATTTTTGGCTTGACCAGAATCACTTCGGCCGCCTTAATGACGGCAGA
>JAPSIP010000089.1 GCA_031178645.1 Paracoccus sp. (in: a-proteobacteria)
ATCGCCTCGGCCACATAGCCTTCCCAATCCATGAACAGCGCGTCCGAACAGCCCTTCGCCTCGGCCGCGTGCTTGGACATGGTGCAGATCATGTAAAGGCCCGCGGCCTTCGCGGCGGTCGGGATGGTTTCGGGCGAGGGACGCTTCCACTTGGCCACGTCCAGCTTTGCGCCCTGCCATTTGGCGTCGCCGTAATAGCTGCCCCATTCCCAGACGGCGACCGCCATGCGGACCGGGTTGCGCGCTGCCGACACACCCATGTCGGGGCCCGAGCCGCGCCACATCACCGCGCGGACATAGGCGTTGGTCAGCCCGTTGGCTTGCAGAACGGCTTCCTTGGCCGCGTCGATTTCCTCGGCGGAATAGGGCGATTCCATGTCCAGCAGGCGGGCCGATTCGATCAGCCGCAGGGAATGTTCGTGGCCCTTGAAGATCTTGCCGTCATAGCACCGCTCGCCCTCGAAGACCGAACTTGCATAATGCAGGGCATGGGTCAGGATATGTACATTCGCGTCGCGCCAATCGACCAGTTCGCCGTCCATCCAGATCTTGCCGTCGCGATCGTCATATGCGCCCGTCATCATTCTCTCCAAACCAGTCCGGGATTTTGCGGATCTTGCGCGGGTCCGCCCGGTATCGGCCCTTTTGTTGCGCGAAGCCCTTGACGCCTAGCAATCGAATCTTGGAAAGTCAACAAGACTGCCCTATCAGGGCGGCATTGGGAAAGGACGGACCATGGTCGAGACGCTTCGCGTTCACAGCATGATGGGCGACGATCTGCTGTTCCTGACGGACGAGAAGCTGCGTCGCGGGATCGAGGCGATGTTCTTTGCCTATCGCGCCTTCACGGCCGATCCCGACCTGATCCTGGCCGGGATGGATTATGGCCGGGCGCATCACCGGGCGCTGCACTTCATCCACCGTGATCCGGGTCTGACCGTGACGTCCCTGCTGGCCGTGCTGGGGGTGACGAAACAGTCGCTGAACCGCGTGCTGCGCACCCTGATCGAGGACGGGCTGGTCGAAAGCCGCGTGGGCCGCCGCGACCGCCGAGAACGCCACCTGCACCTGACGCCCGAGGGTGCGGCCCTGGAACGCCGCCTGTCCGAGGCGCAGCGGGCGCGGATGCGCCAGGCCTATCGCGCGGCCGGGCCGCAGGCGGTTGCGGGCTTTCGGCAGGTGCTGGAAGCGATGATGGACCCCGAGACGCGGGCGCAGTATCAGTCGATGAAGGATCTGCCCGAATAAAGGCTGTGCCATGAGCCAGACTGACGCCCATCTGCTGATCGTCGATGACGATGAACGCATCCGTGCGCTGCTGGGGCGATTCCTGCGCAAGAACGGCTTCCTGGTGACGCTGGCACGCGACGCGGCGCAGGCCAGGCGGCTGCTGGCCGGGCTGGACTTCGACATGATCGTGCTGGATGTGATGATGCCGGGCGAGGACGGCTTTGCCCTGACCCGATCCTTGCGCGAAACGCTGACCACGCCGATCCTGCTGCTGACCGCGCGTGGCGAGACCGAGGACCGGATCACCGGGCTGGAGGTGGGTGCCGACGATTATCTGGCAAAGCCCTTCGAGCCGCGCGAGCTGCTGCTGCGCATCAGCGCCATCCTGCGCCGCATCCCCGTGCCCGAGATTCGCCAGCCCAAGTTCCTGACGCTGGGCGCGCTGCGATACGACATCGACAAGGGCGAATTGTGGCAGGGCGAGAACCACCTGCGCCTGACCGGGACAGAACAGGCGCTGCTGCGCCGCCTTGCCGCCAGCAAGGGCGAACCCGTCAGCCGCGCCGACCTGATCGACGACCTGGGCCGCGGCACCGGCGACGAGGCCGAGAACAGCGAACGCGCCATCGACGTGCAGATCACCCGCCTGCGCCGCAAGATCGAGCCCGACCCGCGAGAGCCGCGCTTTCTGCAGACCGTGCGCGGCACGGGCTATATGCTGGTCGTGGACTGACCCATGGACCGGCTGACCTATCAGGGGATCGAACTGGACGCCGAGACGGCCTTGGCCCTGCTGGAATGGCAGGCCGAGATGGGCGTGGACGAGGCGATGGGCGACGCGCCCGTGGACCGCTTCCTCGTGCCAGCCGCCGTGCCCCCGCAGCCGCCCATCGCGATGACGCCCCCTGCCGCGCCTGCCCTGACCCTGACGGCGGATGACGACGACCTGCCCGGACGCGTGGCCCAGGCCGAGGCTCTGGCGGCGCAGGCTGATACGCTGGACGCGCTTGCCGCCGCGCAGGAACGCTTTGACGGGATCGAACTGAAAAAGGGCGCACGCAATTTCTGCTTTGCCGACGGCAACCCCGCAGGCCGCGTGCTGATCCTGGGCGAGGCTCCGGGCGACGAGGAGGATCGGCAGGGCCGCCCCTTCGTGGGCCGCGCAGGGCAGTTGCTGGACCGGATGTTCGACGCCATCGGCCTGGCGCGCCAATCCGTCGATGCGGAACGGGCGCTGTATATCACCAATGTCCTGACCTGGCGCCCGCCCGGCAACCGTGACCCGCAACCGGACGAGATCGCGGTCAGCCTGCCTTTCGTCCGCCGCCACATCGAACTGGCCGCGCCGGACGTGATCGTCCTGATGGGCAACATCGCCTGCGACGCCGGGATCGGGCGGCGGGGCATCCTGCGCCTGCGCGGCACCTGGACCCAGGCCTTCGGTCGTCCCGCCCTGCCGATGGCGCATCCGGCCTATCTGCTGCGCAACCCGCCCGCCAAGCGCGAGGCCTGGGCCGACCTTCTGTCGCTGGCGGCGCGTCTGGACGGGCAGGCCTAGCCCGCGCAGCCCCGCATCTCGACCGCGCCTTCCTCGTCCATGACGGTGAAGACCAGCCGGTCCTGGGGCAGGTCGAAGGGTGCTGCCTCGGGCGGGACGAAATCGGCGGTCAGGACCGTGCGCCCCGCCTCGGTCGCAATATCCGTGGTCGAGATCCAGACCTCGGTATCGGCCAGTTCCATCGCCGCCAGGGCCACCGTGCGGGGCAGGGTGGCGGTGACCCGGATCCCGTCGCTGATCGGTTCCAAACTGCAGGCGGGGCGTTCGGCCACCGGACGCGGCACCTGCTCCATCGCGGCTAGGATCGCGGGGTCCGGCCCTTGCCCCGAAGGATCGGCGGTCAGCGCGACATGGGCCGGGACGCAGACATCCTTGCACAGGCCGAAATCGACGCGGACGGCCAGATCGACCCGGCGGGCGGGGTCGGCGGGTTGCGCAGTGAACGGAAGAACCAGGCGGCCGTGATAGCCAAGCGCCATGGCATCCCCCGACAGAATGGCCTCGGGCGCGGGCCAGTGCAGGGTCAGCCCCGCAAGATTGCCCGAAGCCGACCAGTCGAAGTCCGGCGGCAGGCCGCTGTCGCCCGGATTGCGCCAATAGGTCTTCCATCCCGGCTCAAGCTGGAACTCGATGGCGCCCATGCGGCTTCCGTCGGACTGGGTCCAGCCGGGCAGGATGCGCGCATCGGCCAAGCCCGGTGTCGGGGTCTCGGCGGCCAGGGGCGCCGCGGCCAGGCAGAGGCAGGCGAAAGGCAGGACGGATCGGATCATGATCCAGCGATAGCGGCTGGCGCGGGCCGGATGAAGTCACAATTCCGCGCAGGACTTGCATCCCTGGCGGCCAGGGTCGATCTTGAAGGGGAAGGAGAACAGATGAGCAGTTCCGACATCCATGGCAGCCAATCCGGCGGCATTCCGTTCGCCCATGCGGGGGAAACCAACCTGACCGGCAAGATCCTGATCGCGATGCCGGGCATGGCCGATCCTCGGTTCGAGCGGTCGGTGGTACTGATCTGCGCGCATACCGACGAAGGCGCGATGGGCCTGGTCCTGAACCGCCCGTTGCCCGAGATCGATTTCGGCGACCTGCTGGAACAGCTTGGCATCGACAGCGACGGTTCGGCCCGTCCGATCGAAGTGCGCTTCGGCGGCCCGGTCGAACCGGGACGCGGCTTTGTCCTGCACAACGTCCCCGAACATGGCAACGACCCGGAAGGCCGGCTGCGGATCGGTCGCACGCTGGCCATGACGACCACCCGCGACATTCTCGAGGACCTGGCAAACGGGCATGGCCCGGCTTCGGCCGTTCTGGCGCTTGGCTATGCCGGCTGGGGACCGGGCCAACTGGAAGACGAGATGCTGCAGAACGGCTGGCTGACCGGCGACGGCGCCGAGGAGCTGATCTTCAGCACCGCCCATTCCGACAAGTGGCAGACCGCCCTGCGCGCTCAGGGCATTGACCCGTCGCTGCTGTCGGCAGCGGCGGGCCACGCCTGATTCCCGGACCTACTGGGCCGCGCGGGGGGCTTTCGGCAGCACCCAGTTCGGGCGCGGGAAGTGGCAGGTATAGCCGTTGGGAAAGCGTTCCAGGTAATCCTGATGTTCAGGCTCGGCTTCCCAGAACTCGCCCACCGGCTCGACCTCGGTCACGACCTTGCCGGGCCACAGGCCCGAGGCGTTGACATCCTCGATTGTCTCCTCGGCGACGCGCTTCTGATCTTCGTCCACGTAATAGATCGCAGACCGATAGCCGGGGCCGATGTCGTTGCCCTGCCGGTTCGGCGTGGTGGGATCGTGGATCTGGAAGAACACCTCCAGCAGGCGGCGATAGGTGATGATGCTGGAATCGAACATGATCTCGATCCCCTCGGCATGATTGCCGTGGTTGCGATAGGTGGCGTTGGGAAAATCATCGCCGGTATAACCCACCCGCGTCGTGACGACGCCGGGCAGGCGGCGGATCAGATCCTGCATCCCCCAGAAGCAGCCGCCCGCAAGAACCGCGCGTTCGCTCATCGTGCCGCCTCCTCGACCTGGGCCAGGTACGCGCCATATCCCTCGGCTTCCATCTGGTCACGTGGCACGAAGCGCAGCGAGGCCGAATTGATGCAATAGCGCAGCCCGCCTGCCTCGCGCGGGCCGTCGGGGAAGACATGGCCCAGATGGCTGTCGCCATGCCTGGACCGAACCTCGACCCGGACCATGCCATGGGACATGTCGCGGTGTTCGGTCACGTTGCCCTCGATGGGCTTGGTGAAGGCGGGCCAGCCGCAGCCCGAATTGTATTTCGTGGACGATGCAAACAGCGGCTCGCCCGAAACGACGTCCACATAGATGCCGGGTTCGAAATGGTGGTCGTATTCGCCGGTGAAGGCGCGCTCGGTGCCGTTTTCCTGCGTGACGCGATACTGCTCGGGCGTCAGCCGCGCCAGGGCGTCGGCAGTTTTTTCATAGGCCATGCTTGTCCTCCGCTGGTCCTTCGTCGCCCCCATATGGGGGCGAGGGCGGCAATCCGCAAAGGTCAGCCGTAGATCGATGCGCGGGCCTCGGCATATTCGCGGGCCAGCCGGTCGATGCGGATGGCTGCCGGCACGATGTCGCGCACCGCGCCGATGCCCTGGCCCGAGCCCCAGATCTGGCTCCAGGCCTTGGCCTTGGCCGCATTGCTGCCAAAGTTCATGGTCGTCGGATCCGCGCCTTCAAGGCTGTCGGGATCCATCCCCGCCGCCCGGATCGAGGGCGCAAGGTAGTTGCCCGACACGCCCGTGAACAGGGACGAGGTGACGATGTCCATCGCCCCGCTTTCCACGATCATCCGCTTGTAGTCGGGCTGGGCGTTCGCTTCCTCGGTCGCGATGAAGGGGCTGCCGATATAGGCCAGGTCCGCCCCCATCGCCTGGGCGGCCAGCACGGCGCGGCCCGTGGCGATGGCACCCGACAGCAGCAGGGGACCGTCGAACCATTCGCGGATTTCCTGGATCAGCGCAAAGGGCGACAGCGGCCCCGCATGGCCACCCGCGCCGGCGGCCACCGCGATCAGCCCGTCCGCCCCCTTCTCGATGGCCTTCTTGGCGAAGACGTTGTTGATCACGTCATGCAGCGCGATGCCGCCGCAGTCATGGGCGGCCTGATTCACCTCGACCCTTGCACCCAGGCTGGTGATCCAGATCGGCACGCGGTGGCGGTGGCAGATCTCGATGTCGCGTTCCAGCCGGGCGTTGCTGCGATGGACGATCTGGTTCACGGCAAAGGGCGCGGCAGGGCGGTCAGGATTGGCCTGGTTGTGGCGGTCCAGTTCCTCGGCGATCCGGGTCAGCCAGGCATCCAGCAGCGGCGGCTCTCCGTCCTTCTCGCGAGCGTTGAGGGCGGGGAAGCTGCCGACGATGCCCGCCTTGCACTGGGCGATCACCAGTTCCGGTCCCGAGACGATGAACATGGGCGAGGCGACGACGGGAATGCGCAGGTCGGACAGGATGGGGGGCAGCATGGTTCCTCCGGGATTTCGGGCACGATGACCTGCGCTTCGGAACGGGGCAACACTGACGCGGCGGAAAAACTCACGCGGTGGTGAACCGATCGCCATCCCAAGGGTTGGTATGTGACCCGTTGCAAAGGAGAATGCGCGCCGATGCAGCCGCT
>JAPSIP010000090.1 GCA_031178645.1 Paracoccus sp. (in: a-proteobacteria)
AGCGGCGGTGGCTGAACATGTTGGCCGTGCCCCACAGCAGCTGGATGGCGGGCGCGGCCACGAACCCCGATCCCGACGTCTTCGCCTATGCCGCCGCGACCGTGAAGGCCTGCATGGACGTCACGCACAGGTTGGGCGGCGAGAACTATGTCCTCTGGGGCGGGCGCGAAGGCTATGAAAGCCTGCTGAACACCGACCTTTCGCGCGAGGCCGAGCAGGCCGGCGCCTTCCTGTCCAAGGTCGTGGACTACAAGCACAAGATCGGCTTCAAGGGCGCCATCCTGATCGAGCCGAAGCCGCAGGAACCGGCCAAGCATCAGTATGACTTCGACGTGGGCACGATCTATGGCTTCCTGAAACGGTTCGGCCTGGAAAACGAGGTCAAGCTGAACATCGAGCAGGGCCATGCGATCCTGGCCGGCCACAGCTTCGAACATGAGCTGGCCCTTGCAGGCTCGCTGGGGCTGCTGGGCTCCATCGACATGAACCGCAACGACTACCAGTCGGGCTGGGACACGGACCAGTTCCCCAACAACGTCCCCGAGGTCGCGCTTGCCTATTACGAGGTGTTGCGCGCGGGCGGCTTTACCACGGGCGGCACGAACTTCGACGCGCGGATCCGCCGCCAGTCGCTGGACCCCGAGGATCTGGTTCTGTCCCATGTCGGCGCCATCGACATCTGCGCGCGCGGGCTGAAGGCCGCTGCCGCGATGCTGGAAAACGGCGGGCTGGAGAAGATGCGGGCCGAGCGTTACGCGGGCTGGGACAGCGAAGCCGCACAGGCCATGCTGAAGATTGAATCGCTGGATCAGATCGCCGCGCGGGTCGAGGAAACGAACCTGAACCCGCAGCCCCGCTCGGGCCGGCAGGAACGTCTGGAAAACTGGGTCAGCCGCTTCGTCTGACGCCGCAAGACCGGGGCGCGGCCACCGCGCCCCGGTTCCCCGTGATGCCGCACTGGCCGTCGTATCTGTCAGGCCGCGGCCAAGGGCTGCCACGCCCCGTCGGCCCGGCTTGACCGGATGCAGGCGGCGACAAAGCGCATCCCTTCAAGCCCGTCCTGGATGCCCGGCAGGCCCGGCGGCACCTGCCCCGCCCCAATGGCGTCGGCCGCATCCGCATAGATCGAGGCGAAAGCCTCGAGGTAACCCTCGGCATGGCCCGAGGGCAGGCGCGCGCTGCCCATGAAGTCAGGCCCGCCGCGCGTCAATGTCTGCGACGGCTCGCCCAGACGGGTCAGGCGCAGGCGGTTGGGATCCGCATGGGTCCAGTCCAGCCCCGCCTTGTCGCCCATCACGCGCAGCCGCACCTCGTTGTCGGACCCCGCCGCGACCTGGCTGGTCCACAGCATCCCCCGCGCCCCTTGGGCAAAGCGCAGCATGGCATGGCCGTTGTCGTCGATCTGCCGGCCGGGCAGGAAGGCGGTCACTTCGGCCGCGACCGCCTCGATCGGCAGGCCCGAGACGAAAGTGGCCAGATGCGCGGCATGGGTGCCGATATCGGCGATCGCGCCGCCTTCTCCGCCAAGGGCGGGATCGGCGCGCCAGCCCTGCTGTTCGGCGCGGCCCGGACGGGCCAGCCAGTCCGACACGAACTCGGCATGGACCAGCCGGATGCGGCCCAACTGCCCCTCGGCCACCAGCCGGCGCGCCTCGCGGATCATCGGATAGCCGGAATAGCTGTAGGTCAGGATCAGCAGCGCCTTGCTGGCATCAGCGATACGGGCCAGATCCTCGGCCTCGGGCAGGGTGGCGGTCAGGGGCTTGTCCAGGATCACGTGGATGCCCGCCTCCAGGAAGGCGCGGGCGACGGGCAGGTGCAGGTGGTTGGGCGTGACCACCGACACGGCGCGGATGCCGTCGGGCCGCGCGGCCTCGGCCCGCGCCATCTCGCGCCAGTCGTGGTAGCTGCGCTCAAGCCCGATGGCCTGGGCCGATGCCGCCGCCCGCGCGGCGTCCGAGGACAGCGCCCCGGCCACCAGCGTGAAGCGATCGTCGATCCGCGCGGCGATGCGGTGCACGGCGCCGATGAAGGCGCCCTGCCCGCCGCCCACCATGCCCAGGGGGATGCGCTGCATCCCTTAGCCCAGGCCCAGCATGGCACGCAGTGCGGCCCGGTCGGGCGCCTGGCCCCCGGCGAAATCGTCGAAGGCGGTCTCGGTCGGCTGGATCAGATGCGCCTCGATGAAGGGCGCGCCCTCGGCCGCGCCTTGCGCCGCAGACTTGACGCAGCATTCCCATTCCAGCACCGCCCATCCGCGATAACCGGCCAGCGTCAGGCGCGAGAAGACGCCCGCGAAGTCGACCTGCCCGTCGCCCAGGCTGCGGAAACGCCCCGCCCGGTCAGTCCAGCCCGCAAAGCCGGAATAGACGCCCTGCCGGGCCGAAGGCAGGAACTCGGCATCCTTGACGTGGAAGGCGCGGATGCGGCTGGCGTAATGGTCGATGAAGCCCAGGTAGTCCAACTGCTGCAGCACGAAATGCGACGGATCATAGTTGATCGCCGCGCGGGCGTGGTTGCCGCTGGCCTCCAGGAACCGCTCGAAGCTGGTGCCGTCCATCAGATCTTCGCCCGGATGCAGCTCATAGGCGTAGTCGACGCCCTGCTCCTCATGCGCGTCCAGGATCGGCTTCCAGCGGCGGGCGAGTTCCGCAAAGGCTTCCTCGACCAGGCCCGCCGGCCGCTGCGGCCAGGGGTAGAGATAGGGCCAAGCCAGTGCGCCGGAAAAGCCCACCTGCACATCCAGCCCCAGGTGGCGCGATGCGCGGGCGGCCTTGATGACCTGCCCCGCCGCCCATTCCGACTGCTCGCGCGGCTTGCCCCGCAGGGCGTCGGGCGCGAAGCCGTCGAACTGCGCGGCATAGGCGGGATGGACCGCGACAAGCTGGCCCTGCATATGGGTGGACAACTCGGTGATCTCGACGCCCGCATCGCGGCAGATGCCCGCGACTTCGTCGCAGTAGTCCTTGGATTCGGCGGCGCGGTCCAGGTCGATGAAGCGGGGATCGACGGGCACCTGGATGCCGCGATAGCCCAAATCCGCCGCCCATTTCGCGATGTTGGGCAGGCTGTCGAAGGGCGCGGCATCGCCCGCAAACTGCGCCAGGAAGATCGCGGGGCCCTTGATGCCCCGCTGCGTGTCACTTGCCATGATGGCTCCTTTTCTCGGGCCTGGTTTCAGGCCGGGACGGTCTGGCTTGCCAGAAGATGCGCCGCAGCCTTGGGATCCAGGGCCTCGGGGCGGGCGCAGGTGGTGGTCATGGGCACGAAGCGGCCTTCCTCGCCCGATTGCAGGATCGCGGTCATCACCTCGACCACGTGCAGCGCCAGTTCGTCGTTGCAGCGGTGCGGGCGGCCTTCGGCAATGGCAAGCGCCATGTCCGCAAGGCCCGAGGCGCGATAGTCCGCGACGCTTTTGCCGTTGTTCGTTTCGCGGTTCGGCGGTCCCAGCGGGTGGTCCCATGCGGGCAGGTCGGCCGCCTCAGCGCGGCGCGTCACGCGGACCTCTCCGTCGAAGAAGTTCGGGTCCGGGATGTGCAGCGTGCCCTCGGTCCCGTAAAGCGCCATCGGCTTCAGGTCGTGCTGGTGGACGTCCCAGCTTGACTGGAAGCTGATGACCGCGCCGCCCTGGAACTCCAGCAGGGCGTGGATCGTGGTCGGCGTCTCGACCGGGATCTGCTCGCCCTTGCGCGCGGCCGATCCGATGGTCCGGGTCGGGCTGGGGGTCGACGCAAGCGCCGCGACGCGCGCGACCGGCCCCAGAAGCTGCACCAGGTTCGAGATGTAGTATGGCCCCAGATCCAGCACCGGCCCGCCGCCCTTCAGGAAGAAGAAGCCGGGGTTCGGGTGCCAGCTTTCCATGCCGCTGGACATGACCGCGCAGGTGCCCGAGGTGACGCGGCCGATGGCGCCCGAATCCACGATATGCCGGGCAAGCTGGTGGCTGGTGCCCAGGAAGGTGTCGGGCGCCGATCCGATGCGCAGCCCGCGTTCCGCGGCGATCCGGGCCAGTTCGCGCCCTTCCTCCAGCGTCAGGACATAGGGCTTTTCGGAATAGACATGCTTGCCTGCCTCAAGCGCGCGTTTCGAGATGTCGAAATGCGCGGCCGGAATGGTCAGGTTCACGATCAGGTCGATATCGGGGCTGGCCAGCAGCGCATCCACGCTGCGCGCCTCGATCCCGTATTCGGTGGCCCGCGCCTCGGCTGCGGCATGGTTCATGTCGGCCACGGCGACAAAGCGGATGCCCGCGAAATGCGGCGCACGGCCCAGATAGGATGCCGAGATGTTGCCGGCCCCGATCAGGCCCAGTCTAAGATCGCTCATGGGGTCAGCCTTTCAGGGTCTGCCAGGCCTTCGCAGCCTGGGTCGCAAAACGGTCGAAATCAGAGGGCTTGTCATGTTCGGCCACCAGGACCTCGACCCGGGCCTGGGCGCGCAGGGCATCCAGGATCGCGGGCCAGTCCATCGTGCCGGTGCCGGGATCGGCCCAGCCGTCCTCGTCCGTCTTTTCCGCTGCCGGCGCGATGTCTTTGAAATGGGCGGCGGTGATGCGCGGCCCGTATTGGGCGATCCAGTCCAGCGGATCGCCGCCGCCGCGCACGATCCAGGCGATGTCGGCTTCCCAGTCGATCATCGGCGCCTCGTCCAGGATGATCTGCATGGGGGTTTCGCCGCCCGGCAGGGCGTGGAACTCGAAGTCGTGGTTGTGCCAGCCGAAGGACAGGCCGCGTTGACCCATCGCCCCATGCGCGGCGGCAAGGCGGGCGGCGAAGTCCCCCCAGCCCGCGGCATCCGCGGGACGCTGGTCCGGGCCGATATGGGGGGCGAAGATCATCGTGGCGCCGACCTGGCCCGCGATCTGGGCCACGCGGTCGGGGTTTTCCTCGATCAGGTCCAGCGAGACATGCAGCGACGGCATGGTCATGCCTGCGGCGGACAGAGCCTCGGCGATGGCGGGCAGGTCGTCGAAGACGCCGCCATAGCCCTCGGCCGCGTCATAGCCAAGCGCGCCAAGACGGCGGATCACATTGGCATAGGGCGTGGCGAAGCGGGCCGAATAAAGTTGCAGGGACAGTTTCATCATCTTCTCCGTGGAAAATCCTAAAGCCGCATCTCGGTCGCGGCGTCGAACAGCGACAGGCTGGCGGGGTCGAAGCCGATGGACAGCACCTGGCCCGCGCGCACGCGGTCCTCGCCGTCCAGACGGACGCGGAAGGGGGTATCTCCAAGCCGCGTCCAGACCAGGGTGTCGGCGCCCATCGGCTCGACCACCTCGACAAGGGCCTCGGCCCGGATGGGCAGGGCGGCGGCCGCATCGCCGGTGCGGACATGCTCGGGGCGGATGCCCAGCACGATATCGCCGCCGCGCGGGCGGGTGGTGAAGTCATAGCCCGTGACATCGGCCCCCAGCGGGCCGCGGAAGGTGCTGCCATCCAGCCGACCAGGCAACAGGTTCATGGGCGGCGATCCGATGAAGCCCGCCACGTAAAGATTCGCGGGCCGGCGATAGATGTCGTCGGGCGTGGCAAGCTGCTGGATCTTGCCGCCGCGCATGATGGCGATGCGGTCGGCCAGGGTCATCGCCTCGATCTGGTCATGGGTGACATAGATCATCGTGTTACCCAGGTTCTGGTGCAGGCGCTTCAGTTCCACCCGCAGTTCCGCCCGCAGCTTGGCGTCCAGGTTCGACAAAGGCTCGTCGAACAGGAACACGTCCACGTCGCGCACCAGGGCGCGGCCGATGGCGACCCGCTGGCGCTGACCGCCCGACAGGGCAGCGGGCTTGCGCTTCAGCAGCGGTTCAAGCTGCAGCGTCGATGCGGCGCGGGCGATGCGGCGCGCGATCTCGTCCCGCGGCACGCGGGCGTTCTTCAGGCCGAAGGACAGGTTCCCCTCGACCGTCATCTGCGGGTAAAGCGCATAGGACTGGAACACCATGCCGATGCCGCGTTCCGACGGCTCGGCCCAGGTGACGTTCTTCCCCGAGATGAAGATCTGCCCCTCGGTCGCCGGTTGCAGGCCGGCGATGCAGTTCAGCAGCGTGGACTTGCCGCAGCCCGAGGCGCCCAGCAGCACCAGAAACTCGCCGTCGTTCACGTCCAGGTTCAGGTCGCCCAGCACCTCGACCGCGCCATAGGACAGGCTGAGGTCGCGGATCGAGACGGAGATGCCGTCCAGTTCGGATCGGGGATCGGCGCGGAGTGCTTGTGCCATGGGTCAGCCTTTCACGGCGCCTGCGGCGATGCCGCGGACGAAAAGTTTGCCAGAGAGGAAGTAGATCGTCAGCGGAACAAGCCCGGTCAGCAGGGTCGCGGCCATGTTGACGTTGTATTCCCGCACGCCCTGGACCGAATTGACGATGTTGTTCAACTGCACGGTCATGGGATAGCTGTCGGGCCGGGTATAGATCAC
>JAPSIP010000091.1 GCA_031178645.1 Paracoccus sp. (in: a-proteobacteria)
GCCAGCAGATCCGGGCCGAGATGGAAGGCGAGGTTTCCCGCCCGAACTGAGACTTACGGTTCGCCTGGTTCCCCCGGCTGCCGCCAGGGGAGAACCGCCTTGCCCCGCCACGATTGCTGGCGGGGCATTCTTCACTGTGGCGCCGTCAGACCCAGGGACGGGCCTGCGCCATCTGCGTTTCGAAGTTTTCGATGCGCGGCGCCTTCTCCATCGTCAGGCCGATGTCGTCCAGCCCGTGCAGCAGGCAATGCTTGCGGAACGGGTCCATCTCGAAGGCGAAGACCACCCCGTCCGACGAGGTGACGGTCTGGTTTTCCAGATCCACGGTCATCCGGGCATTGGCGCCTTTCCTGGCGTCTTCCATCAGCACGTCCACAGCATCTTGAGGCAGGGCGATGGGGAGGATGCCGTTCTTGAAGCAGTTGTTGAAGAAGATGTCGGCGAAGCTGGTCGAGATCACGCAGCGGATCCCGAAGTCCAGCAGCGCCCAAGGCGCATGTTCGCGCGACGATCCGCAGCCGAAATTGTCGCCTGCCACGATGATCTGGGCCTGCCTGTAGGCCGGCTGGTTCAGCACGAAATCGGGGATCTCGTTGCCTTCGCGGTCATAGCGCATCTCGTCGAACAGGTTCACCCCCAGGCCCGATCGCTTGATCGTCTTCAGGAACTGCTTGGGGATGATCATGTCGGTGTCGATGTTGACCAGCGGCATGGGCGCCGCGATGCCGGTCAGGGTTGTGAACTTGTCCATGGGTCCTCTTGGCTTCTGCTTTCCCTTGCCCCGGGCTACTGTGCCCGCGTCCGGCAGAGGAGAATGTTGGCGTGACGGTAAGTGAATTGCAGGGCTGCGTCCTGCAGCGGTGGTCGCCCCAGATCGGTGATCCGGGGTTGACTGGCTGGCTGACGGTGTTGGCCTATGCAGCTTGCGCAATGCTGGCCCTGGCCGTGTGGCGGCGGCTGAAGGGCCAGCGTGGGCGCGTCTTCTGGGCGGTCCTGTCGGTGCTGCTTGCGGCTTTGGCGGTCAACAAGCAACTGGACCTGCAATCCGCGGTCACGGCGGCCGGAAAATGCCTTGCCCGCGCGCAGGGCTGGTATGGCCAACGCCGCGTGATGCAGGTGCTGTTCATCGGCGCGGTGGTTGCTGGCGCGGCCGTGCTGCTGGTCAGCATGACGGCCAGCCTGTGGGGCAGGCTTCGTTACAACCTGCTGGCCGCGATCGGCCTGACCCTCGTGCTTTGCTTCGTGCTGGTCCGTGCCCTGAGCTTCCACCATTTCGACCGCCTGATCGGCACGACCAACTTCGGCGTGACGAACAACTTCCTGTTCGAGAATGCGGGGCTGGTCCTGATTGCCGTCAACGCGGCCTGGCTTCTGGGGCGCAAGCGCGTTCCATCCCGGCGCGGCCCGGCCGCGCGGGCCGGCTGATCGGGTCAACCGGCGCCCCGCCATGCAGGGGCTGGCCATGTCAGGCCAGTTCCCGCGACAACTCCCGCACGTCGACCAGATGCCCGGCCACCCCTGCCGCAGCCGCCATCGCGGGCGACATCAGATGCGTGCGGCCCTTGTAGCCCTGGCGGCCTTCGAAGTTGCGGTTGCTGGTCGCGGCGCAGCGCTCGCCGGGGGCCAACTGGTCGGGGTTCATGCCCAGGCACATCGAACAGCCCGCAAGGCGCCATTCGAAGCCCGCCTCCTTGAAGACCGCGTCCAGGCCTTCTTCCTCGGCCTGGGCGCGGACAAGGCCCGATCCCGGCACGACCATGCCACGCACGCCGGGCGCCAGCTTGCGGCCGCGCAGGATGTCGGCTGCGGCGCGCAGATCCTCGATCCGGCCATTGGTGCAACTGCCGATGAAGACCGCGTCGATGGCGATGTCGGTCAGCTTCGTGCCGGCCGTCAGGCCCATGTAGTCCAGCGAACGCCGCGCAGCCTCGACCTTGCCGCCGGTGAAGTCCTCGGGGGCGGGAACGGTGGCGGTGATGGACAGCGCGTCCTCGGGGCTGGTGCCCCAGGTGACGGTGGGGGCGATATCCTCGCCGCGCAGGGTGACGACCTTGTCCCATTGCGCGTCGTCGTCGGAAAACAGCGTCTTCCACCAGTTCACGGCGGCTTCCCACTGCGCGCCCTTCGGCGCATGGGGCCGGCCCTTGACGTAGTCGAACGTAGTCTGGTCGGGCGCGATCAGGCCCGCGCGGGCGCCACCCTCGATTGCCATGTTGCAGATCGTCATGCGGCCTTCCATCGACAGGTTGCGGATCGCCTCGCCGCAATATTCGATGACATGGCCGGTGCCGCCGCCGGTGCCGGTCTTGCCGATGATCGCCAGCACCACGTCCTTGGCGGTGACGCCGGGGGCAAGGCGGCCCGTCACCTCGACCTTCATGTTCTTCGACTTCTTCTGGATCAGCGTCTGGGTGGCCAGCACATGCTCGACCTCGCTGGTGCCGATGCCGTGGGCCAACGCCCCGAAGGCGCCATGCGTCGCGGTATGGCTGTCGCCGCAGACCACGGTCATGCCGGGCAGGGTCCAGCCCTGTTCGGGGCCGACGATGTGGACGATCCCCTGGCGGATGTCGTTCACGGGGTAATAGACGACGCCGAATTCGCGCGCGTTGCGATCAAGCGCATCGACCTGGATGCGCGATTCCTCGTTGTCGATGCCTTTTTCGCGGTCCCAGGTGGTGGGGACGTTGTGATCGGGCACCGCGATCGTGCGTTCGGGGGCGCGGACGGTGCGGCCGGTCATGCGCAGCCCTTCGAAGGCCTGGGGGCTGGTCACCTCGTGGACCAGGTGGCGGTCTATATACAGGAGGCAGGTGCCGTCGGGCTGGCGGTCCACCACATGGGCGTCCCAGATCTTGTCGTAAAGCGTGCGTGCGGATTCGGTGTTCATGGCGTGTTGGCTTTCGGCTGTGATGTGGTCAGGCGGATGGATCGGCTGCGGCAGGACCGCAGCCCGTCACAGTCGCGCCGTCACGCCGCGCATTTCGCCGAAGAACCGCGAAGGCAGGCGCGCGCGGTCATGGATGTCGAAATAGATGAACCCGGACATGGCCGATGTTCTAGGCCCCTTTCGGACGTTGCGCAATAATCTTGGACTGCCGCCCGGCAGGCCTGTTCCGCCTTGCCATCCAGGCGCGGGCGGTCCAAAGCGGCCCATCGCACATCCCAGATAGCGAAATCGGGCCGGGAACATTGAGATGGTCCGAAAAGTTGCTATCTTTGATCCATCCCCTGCGCCGGGGGCGATCGGCGCGCTGACCGGAGGATACAACCCTGTCACAAGACGTCTCGCCGGCCACGGGGCCGGCAGCGACCGCCGCCGCCGGGCATGATCTGACCAGCGACCAGATCCTTGCCCGCGTCCTGTCCTCGCTTGACGACGACAAGGCCGAGGACATCGTCACGATCGACCTGCGTGGACGGTCGGCCATGGCGGATCACATGGTGATCGCATCGGGCCGCAGTTCCCGCCAGGTGGGCGCCATCGCCGAAAAGCTGGCCGACCGCATCAAGCAGCTGACCGGCCGCACCCCGCGGATCGAGGGCAAGGACACCGGCGACTGGGTGCTGATCGACACCGACGACGTGATCGTCCACGTCTTCCGCCCCGAGGTCCGAGAGTTCTACCAGCTGGAAAAGATGTGGATGCCGGCCGACGCCCTCAGCCGCGTCCGCGACCAGGCCCGCCCCGCGCATTAAGCCGGGCGGGTTCATGCGCATCGACATCGCCGCCGTCGGACGGCTGCGTAAGGGTCCAGAGGCCGCGATGGTGGCCGATTATCTGGACCGATTCGCCAAGGCCGGCCGCAGCCTTGGCCTTCCCCCCATCACCCTCACCGAGGTCGAGGACAAGCGCGGCGGCGGCATGGCTGCCGAGGCCGAGTTGCTGGGCCGCGCCATCCCTCCGGGGGCGGCACTGGTCTGCATGGACGAGCGCGGGGACCAGCCCACTTCGCCCGAATTTGCGCGGCGCCTGGCGAGTTACCGTGACGGGGCGCGCGATCTCTGCTTCGTGATCGGCGGCGCGGACGGGTTGGACCCGATGCTGCGTGCGCGGGCCGACTGGCAGATCAGCCTTGGCCGCATGGTCTGGCCGCATATGCTGGTGCGGGTGATGCTGGCCGAACAGCTTTATCGCGCAGCCACGATCCTGGCCGGATCCCCCTATCATCGGGAATGAAGGCGGAAAGCGGGGCGGGGGCTGTCTGCCCCCATCTCCTGCGGAGATTCCCTCGAGGATATTTGCGCACAGGTGAAGCGGCGGGTCTTCATCTTGGCCCAAATATCCCGGGGGTCCGGGGGCTGGCCCCCGGCCTTGCGGTTGCCGCTGGACACGCGCGGGCGTAACAAGGCCCAAACATCCCGAGGGGCGACATGACGAAACCTGTGGTCTTGTGCATTCTTGATGGCTGGGGCCTGTCCGACCGGCCCGATCAAAGCGCGCCGGATCAGGCTGCGACTCCGAACTTCGACCGGCTGATGCGCGATTGTCCGCACGCGACGCTGACGACCTTCGGTCCTGACGTGGGCCTGCCGCGCGGCCAGATGGGCAATTCCGAGGTGGGCCATACCAATATCGGCGCAGGACGCGTGGTGGCGATGGATCTGGGGCAGATCGACCTTGCGATCGAGGACGGGAGCTTCGTGGGCAACGAAAGCCTCGTGCGGTTCGTCGAGCGGCTGCGCGCCACGGGCGGAACGGCGCATTTGATGGGCGTCGTGTCAGACGGGGGCGTGCACGGCCATGTGGTCCATGTCCAGGCCGCCGTTCGCGCCATTGCCGGGGCAGGCGTTCCGGTCGTCCTGCACGCGATCACCGACGGTCGCGACGTGCCCCCGCAATCCGCGATGGGCTTTGTCACCGAACTTCAGGGGTCGATGCCCGCAGGCGCGCGGATCGGCACGGTCATCGGCCGCTACTATGCGATGGACCGCGACAACCGCTGGGAACGGGTGGAACGCGCCTATCGCGCCATCGTGGCCGGGCAGGGCGAACCCGCGCTGTCGGCCGACCTGGCCGTGACCGATGCCTATGCGCGGGGCGAGACGGACGAATTCATCCAGCCTTTCATCATTGACGGCTATAACGGCGCGATGGACGGGGACGGGTTCTTCTGCCTCAATTTCCGGGCCGACCGGGCGCGAGAGATCCTGGCAGCCATTGCCGACCCGGCCTTCGATCATTTCGATACCAGCGACCGTCCGGAATGGGCGGCGCTTCTGGGCATGGTCGATTACAGCAGCCGCCACAACGAGTTCATGACCACCGCCTATCCCAAGCGGCAGGTGACCAACACGCTGGGCGCCTGGGTCGCCGCCAAGGGCCTGCGCCAGTTTCGCCTGGCCGAGACCGAGAAGTACCCACACGTTACCTTCTTCTTCAGTGGGGGCCGTGACGTGGAACTGCCGGGCGAAACGCGTATTCTCATTCCGTCGCCGAAGGTCGCCACATACGACCTGAAGCCGGAAATGAGCGCCTACGAGGTTGCGGCCGCTGCGGTGAAAGAAGTCAATGAGGACAAGCAGGACGTCATCATTCTGAACTTTGCCAACCCGGATATGGTCGGCCACTCCGGCATGCTGGAGCCGACTATCAAAGCCGTTGAAGCGACGGACGAGTGCCTGGGCCAAGTCGTTGAAGCCATTCTCGCGAAGGGCGGGGTTGTCTGCATTACAGCCGACCACGGCAACGCGGACCTCGTCCTGGACGATGCCGAACGTCCGTTCACGGCTCATACGACGAACCCGGTGCCGTTTATCGTTACATCGAACGACGTCACTCTGCGTGAAGGCGGCGTTCTCGCCGACATCGCTCCGACGCTGCTGCACCTTCTGAAGCTGCCTCAGCCGCCGGAAATGACAGGTCTTTCGATTATCGAAGAGAAGAAATAAGCAACCCTTGCGCTTTTTGATTAAGACAGCAAGTTTTCGGGAACCATTCCTTGGAATACAGCATCTTATTTTGATCGGTAAGGTGCGCCGCTGCCCTTTAAGGGAATGAGTTCCCGAAGTTTTTCATACACATAACCTTGTTAAGGAGTGTTCAAACACAATGACTATCATTTCCGACGTTTATGCTCGCGAAGTACTTGACTCCCGCGGCAATCCGACTGTTGAAGTTGAAGTATATCTTGAATCCGGCGTTGTAGGCCGCGCAATCGTACCTTCCGGTGCCTCCACAGGCGCTCACGAAGCTGTCGAGCTTCGCGATGGCGACAAAAGCCGTTACCTGGGTAAAGGTGTACTGAAAGCCGTTGACAACGTCAACTCGATCATCGCGCCTGAAATCATCGGTCTGAACTCCTTGGATCAAGTATCCATCGACAAGAAAATGATCGAGCTGGACGGCACGCATAACAAAGGCAAGCTGGGTGCCAACGCGATCCTCGCGGTA
>JAPSIP010000092.1 GCA_031178645.1 Paracoccus sp. (in: a-proteobacteria)
CCCAAAAAGCTGCCGGGCGGACACATGCTGAACGCGGGCGCGCTTGCGCTGTCGGTGCTGCTGGGCATCCTCTACTTCACGGGCGTCGGTCCGGCGATCTTCTGGCTGATCCTGATCACGCTGCTGGCCTTCTTCATCGGCTATCACCTGATCATGGGCATCGGCGGGGCTGACATGCCGGTCGTCGTGTCGATGCTGAACAGCTATTCCGGCTGGGCGGCGGCGGCCATCGGCTTCACCCTGGGCAATGACCTGCTGATCGTGGTGGGCGCGCTTGTCGGCTCAAGCGGTGCGATCCTTTCCTATATCATGTGCAAGGCGATGAACCGCAACTTCGTCAGCGTGATCCTGGGCGGCTTTGGCGGCGAGACCGGACCCGCGGCCGAGATCGAGGGCGAGCAGATCGCCATCGACGCCGAGGGCGTGGCCGCTGCGCTGAACGACGCCGACAGCGTCATCATCGTTCCCGGTTACGGTATGGCGGTGGCGCAGGCGCAGGCTGCCGTCAGCGAACTGACCCGCAAGCTGCGGGCGGCAGGCAAGACGGTGCGCTTCGCCATCCACCCCGTCGCGGGTCGTCTGCCCGGCCACATGAACGTGCTGCTGGCCGAGGCCAAGGTCCCCTATGACATCGTGCTGGAGATGGACGAGATCAACGAGGATTTCCCAACCACAGACGTGGTGATCGTCATCGGCTCAAACGACATCGTGAACCCGGCGGCGCAGGACGATCCGAACAGCCCCATCGCCGGGATGCCGGTGCTGGAAGTCTGGAAGGCCAAGCAGGTCTTCGTCAGCAAGCGCGGGCAGGGCACCGGCTATTCCGGGATCGAAAACCCGTTGTTCTTCAAGGAGAACACCCGGATGTTCTATGGCGATGCCAAGGACAGCCTGAACAAGCTGCTGCCGATGATCGAGTGAAGTGTCAGGGGGAACAGGTCGCTGTTCCCCCATATCGATTCGTCCGAGGATCGCCCATGAACCGGGCAATCTGTAAATGCATATTCTCGCAACATTGAATTCACGCATCCCGGGCTTGCCTTCGCCTCGTCGTGCTTGGCGCTGCGTGAACTTTCGGATGTGATGCTGTTCAGAAACAACCATAATCACAGGGACAGCATCATGAACCACCCAGACTATATCCACATCGGAAGCGGCGATCCGTCGCTGTACAACGAGGATCTGGCCCCAGTCCCGCATGAGCGCCGCCACTGGGGCGCCTTCGAGATCTTCAACGTCTGGAACAACGACATCCAGAGCCTGTTCGGCTATACGCTGGCAGCCTCGCTGTTCCTGTCTTATGGCCTCAACGGCTGGCTGACCTTCACGGCGATCGTCCTGTCCGGCCTGATCGTGATGTGGCTTGTGAACCTGTCGGGCCGCCCGTCCGTCCGCTATGGCATTCCCTATGCGGTGATGGCGCGATCCTCGATGGGGGTGAAGGGTGCGCGGTTTCCGGCGCTGATCCGCGGCGTGGTGGCGATCTTCTGGTATGGCGTCCAGACCTATTTCGCCTCGACCGCCGTCGCGCTTGCCATCCACGCGCTGTTCGGGATCGAGGACAGCGGCGGCGGCTTCCTGGGCCTGAACGGGGTGGACTGGATCGCCTATATCATCGTGGCCGGGTTCCAGATCGGGCTGTTCCTGATGGGGATGGAATGGGTCGGCAAGTTCCTCAACTGGGCCGGGCCGTTCGTCTATGTGGTGATGATCGTGCTGGCGCTGATGATCTGGTACCAGGCGGGCAACGGCATCTGGTCCGAGATCGGGGTCATCTTCCAGGGCGGCAACAGCGAATACGGCACGGTATCGGGCTTCATCGCCGTCGTGGGCACGATGGTCGCCTATTTCGCGGCCGTGGTCATCAACTTCGGCGACTTCTCACGCTTCGTGAAGACCGAAGAACAAATGCGGAGGGGGAACTTCTGGGGCCTTCCTGTGTCGATGGCCTTCTTCTCGTTCATCGCGCTGTTCATCACGGCGGGCGCGGTGGTGCTGTTCGGTGAACGGCTGACCGACCCCACGGCCATTGTCGAGCGTGTGGACAGCCTGGCGTTGACGCTGATCGCCGCCGTCACCTTCTTTGCGGCCACTGTCGGAATCAACCTGGTGGCGAACTTCGTGCCCGCCGCCTATGACATCGCGAACCTGTCCCCCTCGACCATAAGCGCGCGGACGGGGGGACTGATCACGGCGGCCCTAGCCTTCATCATCGGCGCCCTGTGGGTGTCGGTGATCTCGGCCATCGGCATCGCGGGCTTTGTTGATACGCTGGGGGCGATCCTTGCGCCGCTCTACGGCATCCTGATCGCCGATTATTATGTCATCAAGAAGCGGCAGCTGGACATCGACCAGATGTTCACGGCCGCACCTTCAGGGCGGTACTACTATCAGGGCGGTTGGAACCGGCGCGCGATCATGGCAGTGGGAATCGCGGCCGTCTTCTCGATCGGGACGGTGTGGCTGCCGGCGCTGCAGGCCCTTGCGGGCTTCGGCTGGCTGATCGGGGCGGTGCTGGGCGGGGTGTTGTACATCCTGTTCATGCGCAGGAACTGAAGGGGATTGGCGTGGGGCCGGACATCGAACATCCGTTGCGATACGATCTTGTCAACGAACTGCATGCCCGGCCCTCGCCCCGCCTGTCCGCGCCCGCGACTTGCACCTTCGTCGCCTTTAAGGAACCTCGTGACGCGGCCAATCGCGACCGGCGCAAGGATTTCGACCATCTGGCCGCATTGACCTCGCGCCACGGCGGGCCGCGTCCGGACCCCGAGGACAGCCATTACCAGGGCAAGCTGGGGCGGCACGACCTGAAGTGGGAAAGCCATACCGAGTTCGTGACCTACATGGCGACCACGCCGGGGCTGCCGATCCGGCCCTTCGACCCAAGCGCGGCCGCGATCTTCCCGACCGACTGGCAGGCCCAGGCACCTGGGCGGCGGGTGGCAGCCGTGATGGTCCAGATCGACCGGCTGCCCGACGATCCTGCCGAGGCGCTTGACCGCATCAGCACCTGGTTCGCGCGCGACAGCCTGACCGCCGTCTGGGTGCTGGAGGAAGCCGCGATGATCGCGGGGGATTTCCGCATCGACCCTGACGGCTGGATGCGCTTTGCGGTCTTTGTCGGCCCTGACGTGGGCGAAGGCCGGATCGGCCGCATCGTCCACCGGCTGGTCGAACTGGAAACCTATCGCGCGATGTCCATGCTGGGCCTTGGCCGGTCGCGCAGCCTGTCGCGCCGCCTCAATGAACTTGAGCCGCGACTGTCGGCCATCGTCGAAGGGATGCATGACAATGCCCGTCCGGCCGAAGTCGTGCTGCACGAACTGCTCGAGGTCTCGGCGGAACTGGAAGCGCAGGCGGTCCAGCATTTCTTCCGCTTCGGCGCCACCAAGGCCTATGAGGCGATCGTGATGGACCGGGTTTCGGCCTTGCGCGAAAGCCGCTTCATGGGCCGGCAGATGCTGAACGAATTCATGCGCCGCCGATATCGTCCGGCCATGCGCACCGTCGCCTCGGCCGAGGACAGGCTGCGCACGATGGTCGAACGAACCCGCCGCGCCGCAGACCTGCTGCGAACGCGCGTGGATGTCGAACGGTCCGCGCAGAACCAGGCTTTGCTGGAACGCATGGACCGCCGCGCCGATCTGCAACTGCGCCTCCAGCACACGGTCGAAGGGCTGTCCGTGGTGGCGATCAGCTATTACACTGTGGGGCTGCTGTCCTATGCGCTTTACCCGCTGGCCTCGGCGCTGAAGATCGACAAGGCTTATCTGATCGCGGGTGTGACCCCAGTCGCCGTGCTGATCGTCTGGTGGGCGATGCGGCAGGTCCGCCGCAGTCTTCACAAGCACGGCCCGGGCGGCGATTTGTGACTTGCCGCCCGCCTGCGGCAGGGGAATAACCGTGCCGAAACAGTCCTGCCGGAGCCTATCGTGAAGCCGTTCATTGCCCTTGCCGCCCTTCTGATCCTGTCCGCCTGCGGAGTCCCGCTGGTCCCCTTTGTCTGATCGGAGCGTGTCATGAAGAAGCTGACCCTTTACGGCATGGCCCATTGCTCGACCTGCCAGAAGGCGCAGGCCGATCTTGAACAGAACGGCTGGTCCGTCGATTTCCGCGATGTTCAGCAGCAACCGCTGTCGGATGAGGAACGCTCGCAGATCGTGAGCGAGTTCGGCGACAAGATCGTCAACCGGGCCAGCCTGACCTGGCGCGGCATGTCGGAAGACGAACGGGCGGCCGATCCGGTAGCGATGATGGGCGCCAAGCCCAGCGTGATGAAGCGCCCGGCGATCATGGCCGACGATCTGCGCCTTCTGGGATGGACCGCCAACGTCAAGCGCGCCCTAGGCGTTCCCGCCTAGGCTCTAGCGGCTGGCGCCTGCCAGCGAACGCATCAGCGGCACAACGCCGGAAAGGTCATATCCAGCCTCGGCCGCGGTGTTCAGCACCTCGGCCTCGGACATTTTCCCGGCCTGACCAAGCGCCCACAGGACGGTCGAGCGGTTGCCGGACCGGCAGAATGCGATTGCGGGCTTCGGCCCCTCAAGCGCAGCCGAAAATCCTTGGATCAGGTCTGGCGTGATCTGGCCGGGCCGGAAGGGCAGGTAGTGATACTCCATCCCCGCATCGGCGGCGGCCTTGGCCATGACCTCGTGATCGATGGCCCCGTCCTCATCGTCCGGGCGGTTGTTGACCAAGGTCTTGAAGCCCGAACGGGCCAGCAGGGCCACGTCCGACAGGTCGATCTGCGGCGAGACCGCGAGGTTCGGGGTAAGCTGACGCAGATCCATGACAGGCCTTTCTGTGATACAGACCTGGATTGGCGCATCCGGGCCCGAAATGTCAAGCAGAGGGGCAGGGCCTGCGGCAGGATCAGGCTGTCGCGTGCATCTCGACCAGGCTGGGAAGGGATGCGAAGTCGTCGAACTGGGCCAGGTGAGGGAGCTGCTCGATCGGGGTCTGGCGATAGCCGCGCGAGTAGATCAGGAACGGCACGGGGACGGCCGCCGCACAGGCCGCATCGAACTCACTGTCGCCCACATAAATCGCTCGCGGGTCCGCAGGATGTGCCCCAAGGCCGGTCAGGGCAGCCCGCAGCGGCGCAGGATGCGGCTTGCGCTCGGCCACGGAGTCGCCGCCGATCACGCAGCCAAAGAGATGCGCAATGTCCAGATGCGCCAAGATTGCCTGCGTCACGGCCAAGGGCTTGTTGGTGCAGATCCCCAGCGGGTGCCCTCGATCCGCCAGGATCCCGAGCGTCTGGCCCACGTTCGGGAACAGGCGCGTCAACTGCGTGGCGTCCTGATAGCAGATCATGAACGCCGCGACATAGTCGGCCTTGCGATCCTCGGGCAACTGCTGTGCGGCCATGATCTTTTGCCACAAGACATCAACGCCACCGCCGATGAAGCTGCGGACCTGATCCAGGGTCAGTAAAGGCGTGTCATGCTGCGCCAGGACGCTGTTCACGCAAGCATGGATGTCCGGCGCGCTGTCGATCAAGGTGCCGTCAAGGTCAAAAACAACCGGGCAGGGTGCCATGCAGACATTCATGCCGTTTTCCACTTGATTGAACAACCCATTGACGGAACCTGGTTTTCTGGACCATGTCCAGTGGCGGCGATCTGCAGCATGGCTTCCAGCAATTCGCGCCGCGACTTGGCCGGGCCTGCTGTCCGTGTCGATGCATCGAACCTGCCACGATATTGCAGGCGACCATCCGCGTTGTAGCCGAAGAAGTCGGGTGTGCATTCTGCACCATAGGCCCGCGCGACGGCCTGAGATTCGTCGTAGAGATAGGGGAAGGTGAAACCCTGACGTCGGGCCTCGACCCTCATCTGATCGTGTCCATCCTGCGGATAGTCCGCAACATTATTGGCCGAGATCGCCACAACGCCGATGCCGGCTGCCTGCATCTCGCGCGCATCGCGGACAATGCGGTCGATGATCGACTGGACGTAAGGACAATGGTTGCAAATGAACATCACAAGCGTGCCACAAGGGCCGGCAACATACGCTAAGCGGTAGTTCTTGCCATCGGTGCCTGGCAGCACAAAATCGTGCCACGACGCGCCAAAGTCGCAAACAGGTGGTGAGACTGGCATTGAAGCCTCCTGATCCTGGCACGATCTTGTGAAAGCAGAGGTGGAATGACAACCCAAGTAATCGTCGCAGCTCCATGTGTTCCATAATACAGATTATGCTTATAATATGTACCACTCGGCACATTCCATTCTGGAATGCATCACCCGATAGTTTCCTGAACCACTTCAGGAGGATGTGATGAGGCGCCCTTTCACCAACCTGACGCTGGACGAACGCCGCGTGATAGCGCGTATGTTGCAG
>JAPSIP010000093.1 GCA_031178645.1 Paracoccus sp. (in: a-proteobacteria)
CCATCGCGCCCACAAACAGCAGGAAGGCCAGCAGGTTCGCTGCGTTCCATTCGGTCCACAGGAAGCGCATCTGCACATTCGCCAGATCGGCCACCTGCGCGAAGATCGCGTCGAACTGAATCGAGCCGGTCATCCACCACAGGCCGAAGATGCCCATCAGGAAGCCGAAGTCGCCGACGCGGTTGACGATGAAGGCCTTCATGGCGGCGGCATTGGCGGAAGGCTTGCGGTAATAGAAGCCGATCAGCAGATAGGATGCGACGCCCACGCCTTCCCAGCCAAAGAACATCTGCAGCAGGTTGTCTGCCGTCACTAGCATCAGCATGGCGAAGGTGAAGAAGGACAGATAGGCGAAGAAGCGCGCCTTGTAATGTTCGTGATGGGTCCAGTTGTCGTCATGGGCCATGTAGCCCATCGAATAAAGATGCACGAGCGCCGAGACCGAGGTCACCACGATCAGCATGATCGCCGTCAGCCGGTCCAGCCGGATCGCCCATTCGGCGCTGAAGTCGCCCGACACGATCCAGTCCATGACCGGAATGTGCTGCGTCTGGCCGTCAAAGCCCAGGAAGACGATCCAGGAAAACAGCGCGGCGACGAACAGGATGCCCGTGGTCAGCATCATCGCGGCCTTCTCGCCGATGATGCGCCAGCCGAAACCCGCGATCAGCGCGCCCAGAAGGGGCGCGAACAGGATGAATTGCGCCATGTGTCCTTACCCCTTCATCACGTTGACGTCGTCCACCGCGATCGAGCCGCGGTTGCGGAAGAACACGACCAGGATCGCCAGGCCGATGGCGGCCTCGGCCGCGGCGACGGTCAGGATGAACATGGTGAAGACCTGCCCCGCCAGATCGCCCAGATGGGCCGAGAAGGCGACGAAGTTGATGTTCACGGACAGCAGGATCAGTTCGATCGACATCAGGATGACGATGACGTTCTTGCGGTTCACGAAGATGCCGAAAATGCCGGCGACGAACAATATCGCCCCCACGACAAGATAATGTGTCAATCCGATCATCGTCTTTCGTCCCTCCGGGTCTTTTACCCGTCAAATATCAGCAGGCAGCGTGTGGCGGGGCCTTACAGCCCCTGCCCCGGCTTCACGTCGCGCAGTTCCATGGTCTTGGCCGGGTCGCGATACATCTGCTCCAGCACGTCCTGGCGCTTGACGTCGCGGCGGTGGCGCATGGTCAGGGTGATGGCGCCGATCATCGCGACCAGCAGGATCAGCCCGGACACCTGGAAGGGCAGGATGTAGCGGTCGTACAGGATCGTGCCGATGGCATTGGTGTTCTGGGCCTCGAACACCACGGGCGCCGCGCGCAGGCCGACCGCCTGGTTCGACATCTCCCACCCGCCGAAGGCGATCACCAGCAGCGCCAGCAGCACAAGGCCGATCAGCGCCGCCAGCGGCAGATAGCCCGCCAGTTCGCCGCGAAGCTGGGCAAAGTCCACGTCCAGCATCATCACGACGAACAGGAACAGCACCGCCACCGCGCCGACATAGACGATCACCAGCAGCATCGCCACGAATTCGGCACCCTGCAGAACGAACAACCCCGCCGAGGCGATAAAGGCCAGGATCAGCCACAGCACCGAATGGACGGGGTTGCGGGACAGCACCACCATGAAGCCCGCCGTGCAGACCGAGATGGCAAACAGATAAAAGGCGAAGGTGATCATTCGGCCTGTTTCCCTTCATGTTCGGTGAATACGCCCTGGGCGATCTCCAGGGCCTTCTGCATCGCCGGAATGCCGCCGAACATCCCCATCTGGTAGATGACCTCGGCCACCTCTCGGGCGGTGGCCCCGGCCTCGATGGCATGACGGATCGTCAGGCGCAGCTGCGGTTCGGCGTGCGCCCCCTGGACCGTCAGCGCGGCGATCGTCACCAGCAACCGGGTCTTGGCGTCCAGCCCGTCGCGGTTGAAGGTGCGCCCGAACCACATTTCCAGCATGTCCGCCGGCATGGTCGGGATCATCTTCTCGAATGCGCGGGGATCGAAATTCTCAATGCCCGGATTGAAGGCCCGGGCCATTTCCTGCCCGGACTGCATCATCTGCTGGAACAGCTTGGTGAAGGCGTCGCTCATCTGTAGGGCGCGTCGATGGCAAGGTTGCGGGCGATCTCGGCTTCCCAGCGGGCGCCGTTGTCCAAGAGCTTCTGCTTGTCGTAGAACAGCTCCTCGCGCGTCTCGGTCGCGAACTCGAAGTTCGGGCCTTCGACGATGGCATCGACCGGGCAGGCTTCCTGGCAGAAGCCGCAATAGATGCACTTGGTCATGTCGATGTCATAGCGCGTGGTGCGGCGGCTGCCGTCCTCGCGCGGCTCGGAATCGATGGTGATCGCCTGGGCGGGGCAGATCGCCTCGCACAGCTTGCAGGCGATGCAGCGTTCCTCGCCGTTGGGATAGCGGCGCAGGGCGTGTTCGCCCCGGAAGCGCGGCGACAACGGACCCTTTTCATGCGGATAGTTGATCGTGGGCTTGGGTGCGAAGAAATATTTCACGCCCAGCCCGAAGCCCTTCAGGAAATCGAAGAGCAGGAAATACTTGGTGGCGCGGGCGATGTCGAATGCCATCAGAAATCTTCCCCTTGCTTGGGAGCGGCGAAGCGGTCAAATGCCGCGACATAGTCGCGGATCCTTGCGCCGTCGCGGGACTGCTCGGCGCTGTCCAGGTTGTTTGCCAAGAAATGGGCGAACTCGGCCTTGTCGGTTTCCGAGACGTTTGCCAGCATTTCAGCGATCTTGTTCGAATAAGCCATGGTTTATGCCCCTGCCCAGCGGGCCCAGAAGGAACCAAACACTTCGTAGCGGGCAAGGAAGGCGACCAGCACGACCCAGCCCAACGACAGCGGCAGGAACACTTTCCAGCCGATGCGCATCAATTGGTCATAGCGGTACCGCGGGACAATGGCCTTCACCATCGCGAACATCCAGAACCAGAAGACCATCTTCAGGAACATCCAGATCGCGCCGTCGGGAATGCCCGGGATGGGCGACAGCCAGCCGCCGAAGAACAGCAGCGAGATCAGGGCGCACATCAGCCAGATCGCGATATATTCGCCCGCCATGAACAGCAGATAGGGGGTCGAGGAATATTCCACCATGAAGCCCGCGACCAGTTCGGATTCGGCCTCGGCCAGGTCGAAGGGCGGGCGGTTGGTTTCCGCCAGGGCGCTGATGAAGAACAGGATCAGCATCGGGAAATGGGGCAGCCAGTACCAGGACAGCAGGCCCGCGCCCGACTGCGCCTCGACAATGGTGGTGATGTTCATCGAGCCGGTCGAGATGATGACGCCGATGATGATCAGGCCCAGGCTGACCTCGTACGAGATCATCTGCGCGGCCGCGCGAAGGGACGACAGGAACGGGTATTTCGAGTTCGAGGCCCAGCCACCCATGATGACGCCGTAAACTTCCAGCGAGGAGACGGCGAAGATGAACAGGATGCCCACGTTGATGTCGGCCATCACCCAGCCCGGCGCGAAGGGAATCGCGACAAAGGCCAGCAGCGCCAGCGTCATCGACAGGAATGGCGCCAGGAAGAACACGAACTTGTCCGCGCCCGCCGGGATGACGATTTCCTTCAGCACGTATTTCAGCGCATCGGCGAAGGTCTGCAGCAGGCCCCAGGGTCCGACCACGTTCGGGCCGCGCCGCATCTGCACGGCCGCCCAGATCTTGCGGTCGCCATAGACCAGAAAGATCAGCGACAGCATGACAAAGGCGATGACCGCCAGACCCTGCGCAAGCAGGATGACCGTCACGCCCAGAGAGGATGCCCAAAATTCAGCCATGCGCCCGTCCCTATCCTATCACAGCGCGGGAATGCCGCGTGCCTTGCATTCACGCAAGGTGTCTTCCGTTTCCATCACCCGCAGACCCATCGGCTTCTGATCCGACAGCGTGAATGCGGCTCCGATAATCAGCTTGCCATCGCGGGTATCTTGCAGCGTGCGCACATGGCGGCCATAGGGCTCGCCATTCTGCCGGGCCCAACCGGCCAATGCGCAGGTGGCATACGAGAAGGCGATATCGGCGTCTACCCCCTCGCGCAAATTCGCCGTCACCTCGACCAGATCCGATGACCCGTTCGGACCCAGAGAGGCCACGCGCGCGCCCATGAAATCCTGCGGGTCAACCTCGGTCCCCTCGGCCCAGATGGGCAGGGCGGGCTGCGTGCGCGCGGCAAAGGCTTCGAGCGCCTTTTCCTGGGCCGTCTGCCGGGGTGGCAGGTCCGCCGCCACCATCCCGCCCAGGTCCAGGTCAAGATTGGCGTTCAGCGCCATCAGGTCGGCCTCGGTCACGGCAAAGGCGTCCTGCCCTTCCGGGCTGTCCAAGGCCATGGTCGTCACCTGCCCGTCGGGTTCCAGGATCAGGATCTCGCCCGACTTGGTCGAGATGCGGGCCAGCGTCAGCGGCGCCTCTCCGGCAGCGGCGCCGGGGGTTGCCACGCGTGCCGTCATCGTCTCGGGCTTGGGCTGCGGCCGTCCGTCCCGGCCAGCATCATCCGCGCAGCCGGACAGGATCACCGCCCCGGCAAGGGCGGCGATCAGGGTCCGGGGCTGGCGAAATGCTGGCCGCATTGCTGTCACTCGGCCGCGAGGGCGGGCGCCTTGCGCGCCGCCGCCATCCGCGACAGTTCCCCCATCAGCGGCGATGACCGCGCGATCGGGTTCGTCAGGTAGAAGTCCTTGACCGAGTTGCGGAAGCTCGCGCGGCCCAGGTCCAGCCGCTGCAGGGGCTGCCAGTCGTTTTCGACAACCTCGTCGATCCGGCCAAGATGCGGCACGGCCTGGATCAGCGCGCGGCGCAGTTGCGCCAAGCTGTCCCAGGGCAGCGTCGCGCCCAGTTCGGCAGACAGCGCCCGCAGGATCGCCCAGTTCTCCTTGGCTTCGCCGGGTGCGAAGTTCGCGCGGATGCCAAGCTGGGGCCGCCCTTCGGTGTTCACGAACAGGCCGTTTTCCTCGGTATAGCAGGCGGAGGGCAGGATGATGTCGGCCCGATGCGCGCCACGGTCGCCGTGGCTGCCCTGGTAGATCACGAAGGCACCCGGCGCAATGTCGACCTCGTCCGCGCCCATGTTGTAGATCACCTCGGCCCCGTCGATGGCCGCAGTCAGCCCGCCTTCGGTCACGGCGCCCACATCCATCGCGCCCACGCGGGACGCCGCGCTGTGCAGGACCAGCAGCTTGCAGTCGTCCAGTTCGCAGATGCGCATGGCGTTGGCCAGAACGGCCTCGCCATCGGCCTCGGTCAGGGCGCCCTGGCCCACGATCACGATGCCCGGCGTGCCCTGGCTCGACTGGAAGTCGCCCTTGACCAGTTCCGACAGCGCCGCGCGATCGGCCCCGTGGTGGTGATAGTCATAGGTCAGGTCCACGGCCTCGCCGATCAGCGCGACCTGAGCGCCATGCGCCCAGGCCTTGCGGATGCGGGCGTTCAGGACCGGCGCTTCGTCGCGCGGATTGGTGCCGATCAGCAGTATCCGCTTGGCATTGTCGATATCGGCAATCGTCGCGTTGCCAACATAGGCGCCACGGTTCCCCGCAGGAAGGCGCGCGCCATCGGTGCGGCATTCCACGTTGCCGCCAAGGCTTTCCATCAGCTGCTTCAGGCTGAACGCGGCCTCGACCGAGGCAAGATCGCCCACCAAGCCCGCAACCTTGCGGCCCTTCATGGCGGAGGCCGCAGCCGACAGGGCTTCAGCCCAAGTCGCGACGCGCAGCCTGCCGTTTTCGCGGATATAGGGCTTGTCCAGCCGCTGGCGGCGCAACCCGTCCCAGACGAAGCGGGTCTTGTCGCTGATCCATTCCTCGTTCACGCCGTCATGGTTGCGCGGCAGGATGCGCATGACCTCGCGGCCCTTCACGTCCACGCGGATGTTGCTGCCAAGCGCGTCCATCACGTCGATGGTCTCGGTCTTGCGCAATTCCCACGGGCGCGCCTTGAAGGCATAGGGGCGGCTGACCAATGCGCCCACCGGGCACAGGTCGATGATGTTGCCCTGCAGGTTCGAGGCCAGCGTCTCGTTCAGATAGCTGGTGATCTCGCTGTCCTCGCCGCGGCCCGTCTGGCCCATCTGGCTGATGCCCGCGACCTCGCTGGTGAAGCGCACGCAGCGGGTGCAACTGATGCAGCGGGTCATGTGGGTTTCGACCAGCGGACCCAGGTTCAGTTCCTCGGCCGCGCGCTTCGGCTCTCGATACCGGCTGAAGTCCACGCCGTAAGCCATTGCCTGGTCTTGCAGATCGCATTCGCCGCCCTGGTCGCAGATGGGGCAGTCCAGCGGATGGTTGATCAGCAGGAACTCCATCACGCCCTCGCGGGCCT
>JAPSIP010000094.1:0-2107 GCA_031178645.1 Paracoccus sp. (in: a-proteobacteria)
TCCACGGCGGCATAGGCCAGGTCCACCAGAAAGGTCACGGCAATGACCGCCGCGACCAGCACGAGGACCGCCGATTGCACCACGATCAGGTCGCGCTGCGTGATGGCCTGGAAGATCATCCGCCCCAGGCCCGGCAGGTAGAAGACATTCTCGATGATGATCGCGCCGGCCAGCAGAAAGCTGAACTGCATCCCAAGGATCGTCAGCACGGGGATCAGCGCATTGCGCAGCGCATGGCGGCGCAGGGCTTGGCTTTCGGTCAGGCCCTTGGCGCGGGCGGTGCGGATATAATCCTGGCCCATCGTCTCGATCAGCGCGGATCGAAGCACGCGGGCAAGGATCGCGGCTTGCGGTAGGGCCAGGGCCACGGAGGGCAGGATCAGTGACCGCAGGGCGGCAGGGGGGTCAGACCAGCCGGGAAAGCCGCCGGCAGGCAGCCATTGCAGGTTCACCGCAAAGACCAGGACCAGCAGCATCGCCAGCCAGAAGTTGGGCAGCGCCACGCCCAGATGCGCCGCGCCCATCGCCAGCGCGTCGCCCGCCCGGTCGTGGCGGCCCGCCGCATACAGACCGACCGGCAGCGCGATCACGACCGCCAGCAGCAGCGCCAGCACCGCCAGGGGCAGCGAGACCTGCAAGCGGTCCAGGATCATGCCCGCGATGGGGGTCTTGTAGGTGAAGCTGGTCCCGAAATCCCCTTGAAGGATCGCCCCTGACCATGCCGCGTATCGCAGGGGCAACGGCTGGTCCAATCCCAATTGCTGCCGCAATGCGGCCAAGGTTTCAGGCTGCGCGCCGGTGCCCAGCATGAAGCTGGCCGGATCGCCCGGCACCAGTTCCACCACCGAAAAGATCAGGACCGAGGCCGCCAGAAGGCTTGCCCCCATCACGATCAACCGGCGCAGAAGGTATCGCAGCATGGCTGCCTTGCTATCCTGCCCTGCCGCGCCGGTAAAGCTGTCAGCCGGCCTCGCCCTGCGGATACCAGTTGGCGATCACGACCAGGCTGCCCGCGCCTGACGCCTCGACCAGGCGGGCGAATTCCTGCACGTCGCTGCCCCGGTGGTGATAGGGAAAGACCGAAACCGGCCGGAAATCCCCCACCGCATCCGCCGCCTGCTGAACGGTCATCGTATAGGGCAGGTTCATCGGCAGGAAAGCCACCTCGATATTGTCCAGGGCGCGCATCTCGGGCGTGTCCTCGGTATCGCCTGCGATGTAGAACCGCTTGTCGCCGATGGTCAGCACATAGCCGTTGTCGCGCCCCTGGGGGTGATACTGCTGCCTGTCGGCGCTTGTGTTATAGGCGGGCACGGCCTCGATCAGCATCCCGATGGCCTGGGCCTGATCGCCATTCGCCATAGCGGTCGCACGCGACTGCATCTCGGCGGGCAGCATCGCATGGACGGCCGGGTTGGCGATGATTGCCACGGCGGGCAGGGCCTGCAGGGTCGGCAGGTCGAAATGGTCGCCATGTTCATGGGTGATCAGGATCAGCGAAGGCTGCGGCTTGCCCTGATATGCTTCCGCGCCGCCCACCGGATCGACATAGATCACGCCGCCCGGCGTCTCGACCACCATCGAGGCGTGATCGACCGGGTGAAAGACGACTTGGCCCCCTTCGACCGGGAACGAAAACGAGGTCGGGCTGTCGGTCTGGGCCAGGGACAGGCGCGGCATGATGCTGGCGGCGCTTGCGGCAAGGCCCAGGATCAGGCTGGTGCGGCGGCTGAGGATCATGAGGATTCTCCGGAACACAAAAGGGGGAACGCGGGTTGAACACCATCGCCGCCGCGGCGGTTCCCTTGCCGCCCCTGTCGGGTGCAGGCAGGATGGCAGGACAATCCGGGATCGGGGGAACGATGACACATCTGTGGGTGCGGGCCGAAAGCCGCGCGAACGAGGATCGGGTGGGCATCACCCCCGAAGGCGTGGCCGCGCTGATCGCCCAGGGCATGACCGTCACGGTCGAGGACAGCCCCCGCCGCGTGTTGCCCACCGATGCCTATGCCAAGGCCGGCGCCACCATCGTGCCCGAGGGAAGCTGGCCCACCGCGCCAGACGACGCGATCATCTTTGGCCTTAAGGAACTGCCCGAGGACGGCAC
>JAPSIP010000094.1:2117-6329 GCA_031178645.1 Paracoccus sp. (in: a-proteobacteria)
GCACGCCCCTGCGCCACCGCCACGTCATGTTCGGCCATGCCTACAAGGGACAGCCCGCGGGCCAGGCGCTGCTGCGCCGCTTTCTTGCCGGGGGCGGGCGCTTGTATGACCTGGAATACCTGACGGATGACACGGGTCGCCGCCTTGCGGCCTTTGGCTATTGGGCGGGTTATGCCGGGGCGGCGGTCTCGCTGAAGGCATGGGCGGCCCAGCAGCGGGGCGGCCTTTGCGGACCGGTCCATGCCCATGCCGACAAGACCCTGCTGCTCGAGGAGTTGCGCGCCCAACTGGACGCGACCGGCCAGCCGCGCCCCCATGCCCTGGTGATCGGCGCCAAGGGCCGGGTCGGCACCGGCGCGGCCGATCTGCTGGTCGCGATGGGCGTGCCCGTCACCCGCTGGGACATGGCCGAGACCGCGCATGGCGGCCCCTTCCCCGAGGTTCTGGCGCATGAACTGTTCATCAACGCGATCCTGGCCCAGTCCGGCGCGCCGGTCTTTGTCCCGGCAGGCGCCGTGGCCCCCGGACGGCGGCTGACCGTGATCGGGGACGTGGCCTGCGATCCGACCAGCGACTTTTCCCCCATCAAGGTTTATGACCGCACGACCACATGGGACCAGCCCGCCCTGCGCGTGGCGGACAACCCGCCCCTGGACGTGGTGGCTATCGACAACCTGCCCTCGATTCTGCCGCGCGAAAGCTCGGAAGATTATGCCGGGCAACTGCTGCCGGTGCTGTCGGATCTGGATCGCATCGACGATGGCGCGTGGGGCAGGGCAGGCGTGCTTTTCGACAGGAATGCCAAGGGCCTGACACAGACGTGATGCGGCTGTGATGGCAGCGGACGGAACGCGGGCGGGCGGGGCGATGTTCCGCCCGCGATCCATTCCATCAATCGAGAGGCACCGATGACCCCGACCCGTTCCGCCATCCGTCCCGCCACCCGACTGACCTGCCTGACCGCCGCCGCCAGCCTTCTGGCCGGAACGGCCCTGGCGCAGGATTTCAATGCCGCGCCCCCAAATGCCCCTGACCAGGAGCCAGCGTTCGAGAATCAGACCCGCGCCCCGGTGCTGGCCGATGACGTGACCCTGAACCAGACCGTCCTGGCCGATGGGCTGGATCATCCCTGGGGGCTGGCGGAACTGCCCGACGGCGCCTGGCTTGTGACCGAGCGCGGCGGCAACCTGCGGATGGTCGGTGCGGACGGGTCGCTGTCGGACCCGATCGGCGGCCTGCCCGAGATCGACACCCGCGACCAGGGCGGGCTTCTGGACGTGACGGTGGCGGATGATTTCGCCGACACCCGCCGCGTCTGGCTCAGCTTCGCCCAACCGCGCGAGGACGGCAAGACGGCCACCGCCGTGGCCACCGGCACGCTGTCGGCCGATGGCAGCAGCCTGGAAGGGACCGAGGTGATCTGGCAGCAGCAGCCTGCCTGGGATTCGACCAAGCATTACGGGTCCGTGCTGATCCATGACGGGCAGGGCGGGCTGTTCGTGACCACCGGCGAACGCTCGGTCGCGGATGCGCGCGTCTATTCCCAGAACGTCACCACCACGCTGGGCAAGGTCGTGCGCATCAACCCCGAGACGGGCGAGCCGATGGGCGATCCCGGCGTGGCCGAGGCGCTGCCGGAAATCTGGTCCTGGGGCCATCGCAACATCCAGGGCGCGGCGCTTGACGACCAGGGCCGGCTTTGGACCATCGAGCATGGCCCGAAAGGCGGTGACGAATTGAACCTGCCCCAGGCGGGCCGCAACTATGGCTGGCCGCGCGTGACCTATGGCGTCGAATACAGCGGCGACCCGGTCGAGCAAGGGGTGACCCAGATGGAGGGCACCGAACAGCCCGTCTATTACTGGGATCCGGTGATCGCGCCCGGCCAGATGACCTTCTATGACGGCGAGATGTTCCCCGACTGGCAGGGCGATCTGCTGATCGGCGGGCTGAAGTCGAACGACCTCGTGCGCCTGGAACTGGACGGCGACCGCGTGACGGGCGAGGCGCGCCACCTGCAAGGCATCGGCCGCGTCCGCGAGGTCGAGGTCGCCAGCGACGGCGCCCTGATGCTGCTGACCGATGATGACAACGGCCGCCTGATCCGCGTGACGCCCGCGCAAAGCGATTCCTGAGCCGGTCCTAGACCGGGCGGGTCACGTCATCCTCGGCATCCTCGGGCGAGATGCCGAGGGCTTCAAGCCCGGCTTCCAGCATGTCGGCCAGGCGCGGTTCGCCCATCAGGTAATCCTCGGTCGGCGTGGTCCGCTCGATCCGGGCAGTCTCGATGGCTTCCTCAAGTTCCTCCGGCTCGAAGCTCTCGCGGCCGATCCACATGACGGCAACCAGCGATGCCTGCTCGTCCTCGTTCAGGTTGGCGATGAAGTCGTGCAGTTCCGACCGGATGCCGTGCTGGGCCCTGCCGCCCGAATGCGCCCAGGGGTCCAGGCCGCTTCCGTATTCGCGTGCCCGGATGATGATATGGGCGATCTTGTCAGGGCTGATCTGCAGCATGGCGGGCTCCTTGGTTGGCGCGACCGTCGCGCCGTTCAGGGTGCCGGTCAATCCTTGCGTCCGAACAGCCGCTCGATGTCGGACAGCCGCAGCTTGACCCAGGTCGGGCGGCCGTGGTTGCACTGCCCGGACCGGGGCGTGCGTTCCATGTCGCGCAGCAGGGCGTTCATTTCCTCGGCACTCATCCGGCGGCCCGACCGGACAGATCCGTGGCAGGCCATGGACGACAGGACCGCATCCAGCCGCCCCCGCAGCCGGTCGGACGCACCCTGGTCAGCCAGATCGTCCAGGATGTCGCGGATCAGCGCGCGAAGGTTCAGTTTCGCCAGCATGGCCGGAACCTCGCGCACGGCGACCGCGCCGCCGCCGAAAGGTTCGACGACAAGGCCCAGGTCGGCCAGGTCATCCGCGACAGACAGGATCCGGGCGGCGTCCGCGCCGGGCAGATCCAAGATCTCGGGTATCAGCAGGGCCTGGCGCGCGATGCCGGTCGCCGCGGCCTGCGCCTTCAGCCGTTCATAGACCAGCCGTTCATGGGCCGCGTGCTGATCGACGATCACCAGCCCGTCTGCCGTCTGGGCGATGATGTAGTTTTCGTGGATCTGCGCCCGCGCGGCCCCCAGGGGGGCGTCGGCAGGGGCTTCCGCCGGTTCCTCGGCCCGGGCCGAGGGCGCCTCGGCAAAGCCCGAAACAGGGGCCTGCAGGTCCAGGCTGGCGCGGATCGCGGCCCCCGAGGGGCGGTAGTCCATCTGGTAGGCGCGCGGCGCGGCGGGCGCTGCGGGTTCGGTGCTGAAGGCCGCCAGCGTCGCGTCGCCCAGGGTCGATGACGCGCGGTGCCCCGCCCCCGCCAGCCCGTGGCGCAGGGCGCTGACGACCAGCCCGCGCGCGCCCTGCGGATCGCGAAACCGGACCTCGGCCTTGGCGGGATGGACGTTCACGTCCACAAGCTGCGGGTCGCAGGACAGGTACAAGACCGCCGCCGGATGCCGCCCGGAAGCCAGCACGTCCATATATCCCGCCCGCAGCGCGCCGGTCAGCAGCTTGTCCCGGACCGGGCGGCCGTTCACGTAGACATGCTGCGCAACCGCCGCGCCGCGCGAATAGGTGGGAAGGGCCGCAAAGCCCGTCAGGGCCACCCCGTCGCGTTCCGCGTCGATGGGGATGCAGTTGTCGATGAAGTCGCGGCCCATTACGCGGGACAGGCGGATCTGCAGGGCATCGAACAGTTCCCCCTGTTCGGCATCGGCGCGGAAGATTTCCTTGCCGTCTGCGGTCAGGGTGAAGCCCACGAAGGGTTCGGCCATCGCCAGCCTGCGGACGCATTCGGCCACCGCCATCGTTTCCGCCCGGTCGCCGCGCAGGAATTTCAGCCGCGCGGGGGTGGCGAAGAACAGGTCGCGCAGTTCCACCACTGTCCCGGGATTGGCTGCGGACGGCCGCACCGGTGCCAGCTTGCCGCCCGCGACCGCAATCACTGCGCCGTCCCCGCCCCGCATCCGCGAGGTGATTGTCAGCCGCCCCACCGCCCCCAGCGAGGGCAGCGCCTCGCCCCGGAACCCGAAGGATCGGATCGCCAGCAGGTCGGTCCCGTCGATCTTGCTGGTGGCATGGCGCGACAGGGCCAGGGGCAGATCCTCGGGCGCCATGCCGCAGCCGTCGTCGCAGACCCGGATCAGCCGCTTGCCGCCGTCCTCGATG
>JAPSIP010000095.1 GCA_031178645.1 Paracoccus sp. (in: a-proteobacteria)
AGGACACGGGTATCGGCCTTGGCTATGTATGTGCCGCTGCCCTGCCTGACGTTCAGAAAGCCGAGCATCACGAGCGACTTCATGACCTCGCGTAGCAGCGGCCGCCCAACATCCAGATGCTGAGCCAGCTCACGCTCGGGCATCACCCGATCACCAACCTTCAGGTCACCGCTGACCATACGCTCCTTGAAGTAGGCAAGGATCCGATCGGACGCAGCCGGCCGCTGCTGGATTTCACGAAGCTCTGTCACGCAAACTTCCTCCCGACGCATCAGTTTCGTCCTTAGCGCCCTTGATGGTCAACGTTCCGACCAAGAATTCATACGTTCAGCGGTTGGGTGAAGCAACGGAGGAGCGATGAAAGGATAACTAACGATAGATAACAATTGGTTGCGTGCATCGTGAGGAACAGTAGACCATAAATATTGGTAAGACCAATCCGTTGCTCTTGCCTCAGGGAGGTCCAGAAAACTACTGGGTGGTCGCTCAAGACGGGGAGGCACCGTTGCTTCTCAGCGCTGCCAATGAACTCCAACGATCAAATTCCTCGTGAGGCTTGGAACGATATGGCTCGCTGAGGGGAAGCTTGCCGATTGCGCACTGCACACCTAGGTCCGCCAGCAGGAGTGCAGCTCGCTTGTTGTTGGAATTCAGTCGGAAAAAACATCCAATCTGAGGGCGGGGAGAGTAATCAGGAAGCGCTTGATCTGCATACAGACGGGTCGCGACCGTCTCGGAATATGTCGCTCGGCGTCGCTCCGGAGGTGTGACGGTTTCCACGATCAACCGCGACCTGACGGCATTCGGGCAGTTGATGACCGCGCTGAAGAATGATGGTTGGATCGAGCAGAAACCCGGTTAGGCAGTTTGAAAAACAGGGAATGAAGGAAGTTCTGCCTGATACAGTGATGCCCACCGAGGCTGCGATCGCGAAGCTATCAGCCAGAGCCCCTGGCACGCTGACCAATTTTCCGAGGTTTCTAGATGCCACGGGCGGACGTGTCACAGACATGACCTCTTTGAAGTGGCCTGACATCTCAGGCATGGATAACCCAACTCAAGGTAATGTGTTTGCTACTCTGCAAAACACAAAGGGCGGAAAGGTCCGGACGATTGAGCTCACCCAAAGAGCAATCGACATCCTGTTGCAGGTGTCACGCTCGAACGCGTCCGACTACGTTTTTTGGAACGCGACCGAGCATGGCTTCTACAAGAGTCGGTCAACCCTGTTCTGGGAGTATGGTCAGGAAACCGGATTCGGAGCGCGCCTGCACTATTTGCGCCACAAGTTTGCCATCGATCGGCTGCGCGACGGGTGGTCCGTTTACAAGGTCCAGCGATACATCGGGCACGGATCGCTTCTGACGACCGAACGGTACTACCTCCGATACCTGTCTCAAAAGCAGCAAGAGCGCGCTCGCTCCGATGGAGACAACGCTTTTAGGTAAGCTTAGAATCAAGTCGCATTGCCGAGGGGATCCTGCATCAGCAGGGTCCCCTTTTTTTCTATGTGTCCGATCAGGACCATGAGGGGCAATCGGCCATAGATGACGTTCAAGGTGGCATAGTCGGTGCACCCGGAATGCGCAAAAGGTGTCATAGTATGACCCTTTCGACGCGGCCAGCATAACCAATAACTACGTTCGCTGCACCCGCCAAGATGCAATTCTATGAACGTTTTCAGCGGGTTAGTGGCGGAGAGGGTGGGATTCGAACCCACGGAACCCTTGCAGGCTCAACGGTTTTCGAGACCGCCCCGTTCGACCACTCCGGCACCTCTCCGCGCTTTTGGGGTGGTGAGGCGGGGATTTAGAGGGGTAGGGGTTGAAGCGCAAGTGCTTTCTGTCGAAAAAACACCTGTATCAGGAAAGGATGCCCGATGCTGCGGTTCTTGTGTTTCTGCCTTATGGTTGCCCTGGCGCAACCGGGTCATGCGCAGCCTGCGCCACCCGCCCCGCAGCAGCAGGCGGCACGGATCCTGTGGGACGTGATGCAGCTTGACCAGCTTGCGCCGACCCTGCGCGACGAGGCCTTGGCCGAGGGTGGCGAGATGGCCGCAACCCTGTTTCCGCGCGGCGGGACCGGCCGCTGGTTGGAGCAGGTGGCGGTGATCCATACGCCCGCGCGCATCCGCGCCTTGTTCCTGCGCGGCGTTGCCGAGGCCTTGCCCTCCACCGATCCGGCGCATCTTCAGGCCGGGCTTGCCTTTTACCGAACGGGCCTGGGGCGGCAGCTTCTGGCCCTGGAGACCCGCGCCCGCGTCGCCATGCTGGACGACAAGGTCGAAGAAGCCGCGCGCCGGGCCTGGGAACAGGCGCAGCGACAGTCATCGCCCCGCGCGGAACGGATCGAGCGCCTGATCCAGGCCGCCGACCTGATCGAGCCGAATGTAGCGGGCGGACTGAACGCCTCGGTCGCCTTTGCCCGCGGGTTCGAGGCGGGCGGCGGTTTCCCGATGCCGATGGGCGAGGATCAGATGATCGCCGATGCCTGGGCCGAGGAACCCCGGATGCGGGCCGATACCGAAAGCTGGATCGGCGCCTATCTGTTCCTGGCCTATGCGCCGCTCAGCGATGCGCAACTGGACCTTTACACGATCTTTGCCCAGTCCGACGGGGGCCGGGCCTTGGCGCGGGTGATGTTCGCAGGGTTTGACGGCGTCTTTGTGCGAACCTCGCAGGACATGGGCCAGGCCGCCGCCGCGGAACTGAGGGGGCGGCAACTGTGAGCGGCGCGGTTCTTCTGGTGGGCGTTCTGGCCCATCCCGACATGCTGCAGGTGCTTGGCCTGGACGGCCAGCCCGAAGTCCTGCCGGGCAGGCTTGCCGGCGGCGCGCGGGCCGGGATCGACAAGGACGGCTGGCCCTGGATCGAGGCGGGCGGGGGGACCGTCCCCGCAATGTGGGTCAGGCCCAATCAGGCCCTGGAACGATATTCCGCCGTGATGGATCTGAAGCCGCGGGACGGCATCCTGGGCTTGGGCGATGGCAAGTCCGAGGGTGAGGCGCAGCCGGCCCTTGCCGCCGGCATCGCGCGCCATATCCTGTCGGCGCCTGCAGATCAGCCCGCCGCCGACATCGCGAAGCGGCTGACGATGATCGGGGTGATTGCGGCCTCGGAACTGCGGGGATCGGAAAGCCCGTATTCGGGCAGCCCGCTGGTCAGTCGGCGCGCGCCCGAGGATGTCCAGATCCTTGAACAGCACGAAGCCTATGGCGGCTTCTTCTCGGTCCAGGTCTGCAAGCTGCGGCACCGCACCCATGCGGGTGGCATGACCCCGGACCTGCCGCGCGAGGCGCTTGTGTCAGGCGATGCGGTCGTGGTGCTGCCTTGGGATCCGGTGCGTGACCGCGTTCTTCTGATCGAGCAGTTCCGCATGGCCCCGGTGTTCCGCCGCGACCCGCAGCCCTGGCTGCTGGAGGCCATCGCGGGCCGCATCGACGCGGGCGAGACGGTCGAGCAGGCGGCGCTGCGCGAGGCGCGAGAGGAGGCGAACCTGCCCCTGACCCGGCTGTTCCCGGCGATCCATCACTATCCCAGCCCCGGCGTGCTGGGCGAGTATCTCTACCTCTATGTCGGCATCGCCGATCTGCCCGACGGGGTCGAGGGCGTCCACGGGTTGGAGACCGAGGCCGAGGACATTCGCGGTCATGTGATCGGCCGCAGCGACCTGGCCCGGATGGCCATGTCGGGGCAGGTGGCGAACGGCCCCCTGGCGATGCTGTCGCTGTGGCTGGAGCTGCAAAAGGACGTGATCCGGGCGGCGCTCGGACGGGGTTGAACAGGGGGGCGGGGTTGTGCCCTGGCGGGGGCCATGTGTAGTTAGCGCGGAACTTGATCCAGACCGGAAGGTTGCTTGACCATGCGAATTTGCCCCGACCTGGCCGACATGATCGGCAACACGCCCCTGATCCGCCTGCGCCAGGCCAGCGAGGCGACGGGCTGCGAGATCCTGGGCAAGGCCGAGTTCATGAACCCCGGCCAGTCGGTCAAGGATCGCGCCGCGCTTTACATCATCAAGGACGCGGTGGCCCGCGGCGCGCTGCGGCCCGGCGGCACGATCGTGGAAGGCACGGCGGGCAATACCGGCATCGGGCTGGCGCTTGTCGGCGCCTCGATGGGCTTTCGCTCGGTGATCGTGATCCCGGAAACCCAGAGCCAGGAGAAAAAGGACATGCTGCGCCTGGCCGGCGCGCATCTGGTCGAGGTTCCGGCCGCCCCCTACAAGAACCCCAACAACTATGTCCGCTATTCCGGCCGCCTGGCCGAAGCGCTGGCCCGCACCGAACCCAATGGCGCGATCTGGGCCAACCAGTTCGACAACACCGCCAACCGGCAGGCGCATGTGGAAACCACCGGCCCCGAGATCTGGGACCAGACCGGCGGCAAGGTGGACGGCTTCGTCTGCGCGGTGGGTTCTGGCGGCACGCTGGCTGGCGTGGCCGATGCGCTGCAGCCCAAGGGCGTGAAGATCGCCCTGGCAGACCCCGAAGGCGCGGCGCTGCATTCCTTTTATACCACGGGCGAGTTCGACTCTCCAGGAAGCTCGATCACCGAAGGCATCGGGCAGGGGCGCATCACCGCGAACCTGGAAGGCTTCACCCCCGATTTCAGCTATCGCATCCCCGATGCCGAGGCGCTGCCGGTGGTCTTCGACCTGCTGGAACACGAGGGCCTGTGCCTGGGCGGATCGTCCGGCGTCAATGTCGCGGGCGCGATCCGCATGGCGCGCGAGATGGGGCCGGGCCACAGGATCGTCACGATCCTGTGCGACTATGGCAACCGCTACCAGACCAAGCTGTTCAACCCGGACTTCCTGCGCGCCAAGGGCCTGCCCGTGCCCGGCTGGCTGACGCGGCAAGCGCCCGACGTTCCCGAAGTTTACGAAGGCTGACCCCATGATCCGCGCGTTCCTGGCTGTCGTCCTGACGGTCCTGACCATCCATGTGTCTTCTGCCTGGGCGCAAGAACCGACCATACCCAACTACCAGACCTGGGAACGCGCCGCGACGCAGAGCGAGCAACTGGTCGGCGATGCCGAAACCCCGGCCGCGCAACTGAACGACATCCGCGCCCGCGTCGTCGATTGGCGCAGGCAGTTCGAGGATGCGCAGGGGATCAACGCCGACCGGATCGCCACGGTGGAAGGGCAGATCGCCTCCTTGGGTCCGGCGCCGGCCGAAGGCGCAACGGAACCCGATGACATCGCCGCGCGGCGTGCGGAATTGCAGGCCCAGCTTGCCGAATTGCAGGCCCCACGCCTTGCCGCGGTTGAGGCTTTCAGCCGCGCCGACGCCTTGATCCGGCGGATCGACCAGGTGCTGAGCGAACGGCAGGTCAGCGAACTTGCGCGGCTGTCCACCTCGCCGGTGCTGCCGGGCAACTGGCTGCTGGCGGCATCGGAAACGACCCGGCTGGTCAACGGGATCTGGGAAAATACCGGCCAGCGGATCAACGAACGCGCAACCTGGGATGAGATTCGCCCCCGCTTGCCGCAGGTCGCGGGCTATCTGATCGCGGCGCTGCTGCTGCTGACGCTGGGGCGCCATTGGGTCGAGGCGCTTCCCTCGCGCCTGTCGGCGCGGGCGATGGATTATTCCCGCGCGGTGGTGGCCTTTGTGGTGTCGCTAGCCCAGATCGTGCTGCCGATGATAGGGATCTATCTGCTGATCAGCGCCCTGACGGCGACAGAGATCTTTGGTCCCTGGACGCGGCCGTTCCTGGACGCCATGCCCGTCGCGGCGGTGATCCTGTTCGGGGCCGCCTGGCTGGCCCGCCAGTTGTTCCCCACCAAATCGGTCGCCTATGACACGCTGAACGTTCCCCAGCAGAAGCGCCAGAACGCCCGCTGGCTGATCAATTCCCTGGCGCTTGCCCTGGCGGTCCATCATGTCGCCTCGGTTGCCTTCCTCCCGCTGTCGGGCCTGGCCGAGCGGAATGCCCGGCTGGAACGCGTGCCGCTGGACTTTGCCGAAGGCGCGGCCGTCGTCTGGCATTTCGTGCTGATCGTGATCGCGGGGGCACTGCTGTTCAAGCTGGGCGTGATCCTGCGCCGGCTGAAGCCTTGGCCTGACCAGCCCGGCACCAGCTATCGCCACCGCGTCCTGTCCTTTGCGGGCGTGCTGAGCCGCCCCCTGGCCATTGCGGCGGTGATTGCTGCGGCCATCGGTTACGTCAATATCGGCAACCTGCTGATCTGGCCCTGGATCCAGACACTTGCCATGCTGGGCCTGCTGATCCTGCTGCAGGA
>JAPSIP010000096.1 GCA_031178645.1 Paracoccus sp. (in: a-proteobacteria)
CTGGTGGCCCAAGGCCTTCGGCTTCCGGCTGGACCCGTGGTGGGGCAAGGTCAGCTTCTGGTTCTGGGTCGTGGGCTTCTGGGTCGCCTTCGCGCCGCTATACATCCTGGGGCTGATGGGCGTGACGCGGCGGGTGCGGGTCTTCGACGATCCCAGCCTGCAGATCTGGTTCATCATCGCGGCCTTTGGCGCTGTCCTGATCGCCATCGGCATCGCCACGATGTTCATCCAGTTTGGCGTGTCGATCATGCGCCGCGACCAGTTGCGCGACGAGACGGGCGATCCCTGGGACGGGCGCACGCTGGAATGGGCGACATCCTCGCCGCCCCCGGCCTATAACTTTGCCTTCACCCCGGTCAGCCACGGGCTGGACACCTGGTGGGACATGAAGCGTTACGGCCAGACCCGGCCGCGCGCGGCCTATGTGCCGATCCACATGCCCCGCAACACCGGGACGGGCGTCATCATCGCGGGCCTGTCCACGATCTGCGGCTTTGCCCTGGTCTGGTATATCTGGTGGCTGGCAGCCTTTGCTTTCGCGGGCATCGTGATCGCCTCGATCCTGCATACGTTCAACTATGCCCGCGACTACCACATCCCGGCCGAGGAGGTCCGCGCCACGGAAGACGCGCGTGACCGCCAGCTGGCAAGCGCAGGGGTCTGATCCATGAGCACCGTCACCCAAACGGCCCCCGGCGACTTCTGGGAAGTCGAGCCGCATCACCACCACGAGGGCGCGTCCACAAGCATCGGCTTCTGGATCTACCTGATGAGCGACTGCCTGATGTTCGCGGTCCTGTTCGCGGTCTTCGGCGTCCTGGGCGGCAGCTATGCGGCCGGTCCGGGGCCGAAGGACCTGTTCGACCTGGAGCTGGTGGCGCTGAACACGGCCTTCCTGCTGCTGTCCTCGATCACCTATGGCTTTGCCATGCTGGCGATGGTCAAGGAAAACACGCGCGGCACGCTGATTTGGCTGGGGATCACCCTGGTCTTCGGCTTGGCTTTCCTGGCGGTCGAGATCTATGAGTTCCAGCACCTGATCCACCTTGGCGCGGGTCCGCAGCGTTCGGCCTTCCTGTCGGCCTTCTTCGCGCTTGTGGGCACCCACGGGCTGCACGTGGCCTTTGGCTGCCTGTGGCTGGTCACGCTGATGATCCAGATTCGTCAGCGCGGGCTGATCCCCGCCAACCGCCGCCGTCTGGCCTGCCTGTCGATGTTCTGGCACTTCCTGGACGTGATCTGGATCGGCGTCTTCACCTTCGTTTATCTGCTGGGGATGATCTGATGACCTCGATTGAAGCCCAGGGCGACAAGCATCGCGCCGAACGCCAGGCCGAGGCGCATGGCGACCAACACGACGACGGCCACGACCACGGCAGCGTCCGGTCCTACCTGACCGGCTTCATCCTGTCGGTGATCCTGACCGCGATCCCCTTTGGCATCGTCATGGCGGGCGGCTTTGACAGCCGCTTCCTGACCGCCGCCGTGGTGGTGGGCATGGCGATCGTGCAGATCCTGGTGCACATGGTCTATTTCCTGCACATGAACACGCGCAGCGACGAAGGCTGGACCATGATGGCGCTGATCTTCACGGTGGTGATCCTGGTCATCGTGCTGTCCGGGTCGCTGTGGGTCATGTACAACATGAACACCAACATGATGCCGCAGATGAACCACGAGGCCCTGGGCCTGGGATCGTGACCACACGCCGCCGCCCCGTCGCCCTGCTGGTCGCGGCAGGGATCGTCTTCCTGGTCCTGATGGGCCTGGGCGTCTGGCAGGTGCAGCGGCTGGCCTGGAAGACCGACCTGATCGCTCGCGTCGATGCCCGCGTGGCAGCAGACCCGGTCCCCGCGCCCCCGCCCGTCGACTGGGCGGGGCTGACGGCCGAGGGGGCCGAATACCGCCGCGTCAGCGTTGGGGGTAAATACCGCCCCGACAGCGACGTGCTGGTGCAGGCGGTGACGGAACGCGGGGCAGGCTTCTGGGTGATGACGCCGCTTGTCACCGATGACGGCTGGACGGTGCTGGTCAATCGCGGCTTCGTCGCCGCCGACCGGCGCGACGACCGCCCGCTGCCGCAGGGTCCGCAGGATGTGACGGGGCTGCTGCGCCTGTCGCAGCCCGACGGCGCCTTCCTGCGCGCCAACGATCCCGACGCGGGCCGGTGGTATTCGCGCGACACGCTGGCCATCGGCGCGACGCTTGGCCTGCCCGGTGTCGCGCCCTATTTCATCGACGCCGACCGGGCAAGCGAAGGCCAGCCCATCGGCGGGCTGACCGTGATCAGCTTCAGCAATTCCCACCTGACCTATGCCCTGACCTGGTTCGCGATGGCGGGCGGGCTGCTGGTCCTGACGTTTTATGCCCTTCGCCGCTAGGGGTTTTCCGACCAAAGTGGCAGGGGAAATCCCGCATTAGCACTGGATCGCAATCCCACGCAGTTGCACAGTAGGCAAGTTCAACGCGAGGGAGAGAAAGCGATGAACGATCTGACCGAACAGGCCCATGCCGTCCGCCGCCTGGGGTCCGAGATCGGCGCCACGCTGATCGGCCATGCCGTGCTGGTGGAACGCCTGCTGATTGCGCTGCTGGCAGGGGGCCATGTCCTGATCGAAGGCCCACCGGGCATCGCCAAGACCCGCGCCGTCAAGGCGCTTGCGGCGCATCTGCCGGGCAGCCATGCCCGCATCCAGTGCACGCCTGACCTTCTGCCCTCGGACCTGACGGGCACGCAGGTGTTCCGGCCCGAAACAGGCGGCTTCGACTTCATCCCCGGCCCGATCTTCCACAGCCTCGTGCTGGTCGATGAGATCAACCGGGCGCCGCCCAAGGTGCAATCCGCGCTGCTTGAGGCGATGGCGGAAGGGCAGGTGACATCCGGCGGCGTCACGCGGCCCTTGCCCGATCCCTTCATGGTCGTGGCGACCCAGAACCCGATCGAGCACGAAGGCACCTTCCCCCTGCCCGAGGCGCAGCTTGACCGCTTCCTGCTGCACCTGCGCCTTGACCTGCCGGGGGCCGAGGCCGAGCGCGCGATCCTCGATTTGGTCGAGGCCGAGGCGGTGGCCCCGGCCAAGCAGGGCGGCACGATGATCCGCGCCACCGACCTGGCCCATGCGCGGACACAGGTCGCGCGGGTTCATCTGGCCCCCGCGCTCAAGGATTTCATCGTGCGGCTGGTCATGGCGACGCGGCCGGGCGGGGCGGTGGCGGAATGGGTGGAACATCCGGTCTCGCCGCGCGGCACGTTGGCCTTGGCGGCAGGGGTCCGGGCGCGGGCCTGGCTGCATGGCCGCGACCACGGCCTGCCCGAGGATGCCGAGGCGCTTGCCGCCGACGCCCTGTCGCACCGCCTGATCCCCGCCTGGTCCGCCAGCGGCGAGGGCCGCACCGCCCGCAGTCTGGTTGCCGAAATCCTGCGCCAGGTGCGCCCGTGGTAGCCTTGCCCGCAGGCCTGCCGGATGCGCCCGGCATCCGCCTAACCGCGGCCGAGCTTCTGGCCCTGCGCGACCAGGCCCCCGACCGCGGCAAGCACCGCCCGCTGACGCGCCGTGCAGGCGCGGTCCCGGCGCGGATGCCGGGAGCGGGCATGGACCTGCGCGAAATCCGCGCCTATGTCGCGGGCGACGATCCCCGCCGGCTGGACCCCGCCGCCACCGCCCGCACCGGCCATCCCCATATCCGCAGCCTGCACGAGGATCGCGACGACACGATCCTGCTGCTGGCCGATTTCCGCGCCCCGATGCTGTGGGGCACGGGCGCGGCACTGCGCTCCGTGCGCGCCACGCGGCACCTGGCGCAGGCGGGATGGAGGGTCGCCTTGCGCGGCGGTTCGGTCGCTTGCCTGATCGCGGGGACCCGCGTGGCGGAACTGCGCGGATCGGGCGGCGAAGGGCATATGGCGGGGATCTGCAACGCCCTTGCCCGCCAGCACGACGGGGCGCTGGCCGCCCCCGGACGGGGTGACCTGACCGAGGCGATTGCCCGCGCCGCGCGCCTGTCGCCCTCGGGGGGCAGAGTGCTGATTACCACCTGTCTTGACGGGCTTGCGGGGGCCGAGGATGCCTTGGCCCAGCTTTGCCGCCGTCGCGCGGTGACGCTGGCCTTGATGCTGGACGACAGCGAGGTCCAGCCCCCGCCCGGCGCCCTTGCCGTCACCGACGGACATCACAGCCGCATCGCCCGCCTGACCGCGCCCGACATCTCGGCTGACGTGCTGCGGCTGCGGGCGCTTGGCGCGACGGTGGCCGAGGTCGCGCCGTGACAAGGGAAGACCTTCTGGTCCAGCTTTCCGCGCCGCGCCTGCCCCTGGACATGGCCGCACTGGCCTGGCGCGAGATGCTGGCCTTGGGCGGGATCGGCCTGCTGGCGGGCCTTCTGGTCGCGCTGCTGCTGGGGCCACTGCTGGCCCGCAGACCGTCGCGGCGCGCGCGGGTCCTCGCCACGCGCGGAATGCCGGGCCAGGTGCGGATCCTTGCTGTCGCCCGCATCCTGGGCCGCCTGCCCGACCCGCTGCGCCCTGCCGCCTATGGCGCGGCGCCCGCGCCCGATGACGACGCGATCGACCGCATCGCGCTTGGCCGCGGCAGGGGATAGGCAGCGGATGAGCCTCGCCTTTCCCTGGTTTCTGGCGCTGTTGCCCTTGCCGCTGCTGCTGCGCCGCCTGCTGCCGCCCCTGTCCGTGCCCCGCCCCGCCCTGGCGCTGCCCGCGCATCTTCTGGCGACGGCCCGTCCGGCCGGCGCGTCCCGGATGCGCGGATCCTGGCTGGCGGGGCTGGCCTGGATCGCGCTTGTGCTGGCGCTGGCAGGCCCCCGGGTCGAGGTCGCAAGCGACGTGATCCCGGCATCGGGCCGCGACATCGTGCTGGTCATCGACCTGTCGGGCAGCATGTTGAAGGAAGACTTCTTCCTGGACGACCAGCCCGTCACCCGGCTGGAGGCTGTCAAGCGCACCGCATCCGCCTTTGTCGCCGCCCGGCGGGGTGACCGGGTCGGGCTGGTGATCTTTGGCGAACGCGCCTATTTCGCCGCGCCCCTGACCTTTGACGTGGACGCCGTGGCCCGCGCCATAGACGAGGCGCAGATCGGCATCTCGGGGCGCGGCACCGCGATCTCGGACGGGTTGGGCCTTGCCGCCAAGCGCCTGTCGCGCAGCGACGCGCCGACGCGGGTGATCGTGCTGCTGTCGGACGGTGTGGACACGTCGGGCACCGTTCCCGCAGTCGAGGCCGCTCGGCTGGCCCATGACCACGGCATCCGCGTCCATTCCATCGCCCTTGGCCCCGAGGATCTGGAAAACCAGCCCCAATCGCGCGACGCGGTGGACGTGGCGACCCTGCGCGCCGTGGCCGAGGTCGCGGGGGGCGAAAGCTTCCGCGTCCGCGACACCGCCGATCTTCAGGCCGTGGCCGCAAGCCTGGACCGGCTGGAGCCGAACCCCTCGGCCCGCCCGCCGATGCGGCTGTGGCAACCCTTGTGGGTCTGGCCCGCCGCGCTTGCCGCGCTGTGCCTTTTCCTGATCGCCGGGCGGAGGCGCGGATGGACGGGCTGATCCTGCTGCGCCCCTTGTGGCTGCTGGCGCTGCTTCCGCTGGCGGGACTTGTGGCGCTGCGGCTGCGCCGCCTGCCCGATGCGGGCGGGTGGGAACGCGTGATGGCCCCCGACATGCTGCGGGCGATGCAGGCCTTGGGCGCCCTGGGCGGCCGCCAGCCCTTGTGGATGCGGCTTCTGGCGCCCTTGGCCCTGGCGCTGCTGATCACGGGCCTTGCCGGACCCGCACTGCCGCGCAGCGATGCGCCGGTGCTGGCACAGTCGGACGCGGTGGTGCTTGCGGTAGACCTGTCGCCCTCGGTCGCGAAGGGGCCGGGGCTGGATCAGGCCAAGCTGGCTGCCGCGGGCCTGGCGCAGGGGCTGGCGGGACGGCCCGTGGGACTGGTGCTCTATTCGGGCGAGGCCTTCACGGCGACCGCGCCGACGCTGGACGTGGGCAGCCTGCAGACACAGATCGGCGTTCTGGACGGCGACACCATGCCCGCGCAGGGCAGCCGCCCGGCAGCGGCAATCGGCATTGCGGCGCGGATGCTGGCGGGGCTTCCGCGCGCCGACCTTGTGCTGGTCTCGGACGGCGGCGGGATCGACCGGCAGGCCCTGGCCGAGGCCGACCGGCTTGCGGAACAGGGGGTCCGCATTTCCGCTC
>JAPSIP010000097.1 GCA_031178645.1 Paracoccus sp. (in: a-proteobacteria)
GCAGTATTCCAGCAGGTCGCCCATCGTGTGATAGATGCGGCCGTCCACGTCCATCGCGAAACCGTCCAGCAGTTCGTCGACATGGCGGTGAGGAATGTCCCGCGCCGCCAAAACCCGCGCCAGCCCCGCATAAACCGGGGCGGCCGCATCGCCCCGCAAGGCCCGGTGCGTCAGGTCGCGCAGTTCCGCCAGCCGGGCTGCGGGATCGTCCTGCGCATCAGTCGCGAAGCCTGCTTCCTGTCCGTCGATCATGTCATCCGCGTGCCGGCACCAGGCGTAAAGCATCACGCAATCCTCGTGCATCCCGGCGGGCAGGAACCTGGACGCCATCGCGAAGCTTTTCGACCCCACTGCAATGGACTGCCGCGCCTGGTCCAGGGTCGCATCGCTCATGCCCGTTCCCCGATCATCAGGGATGCGGTCGCCTCGGCCGATCCGACCACGCCGGGGATGCCCGCGCCGGGATGGGTGCCTGCGCCCACGATATACATGTTCTGCAGCCGCTCGTCGCGGTTATGGGGGCGGAACCAGGCGCTTTGGGTCAGGATCGGCTCGATGGAAAAGGCCGATCCCAGATGCGCGTTCAATTCCGTCTTGAAGTCCTGCGGCGTGAAGTGCCGGACCGTCACAAGGTCGCGGCGCAGGTTCGGGATATATCGTTCCTCAAGATAGTCCAGGATCCGGTCGCGATAAGCCTCGGCCGCCCTGTCCCAGTCCATGTCCACCGTCCCCAGATGCGGGACCGGGGCCAGCACGTAATAGGCGCTGCACCCTTCCGGGGCGAGGTCGGGATCCGTGACCGACGGCGCGTGCAGGTAAAGCGAGAAGTCATCAGCCAATGCCTTGCCCCCGAAGATCTCTCCGATCAACTCGCGATAGCGGGGGCCGAACAGGACCATGTGGTGGCGCAATTCGGGGCGCAGCCCGCGCAGGCCGAAATAAATTACAAACAGCGACATGGAATGGCGTTTCTTGGCCAGCTTGTCGCCCTTGGGGTCGCCCAGCAGGTTGCGATAGGTGTGGACCACGTCTGCATTGCTGGCGACCATGTCGAAGGGATGGCGCTGTCCGCGCGCATGAATGGCGGTGGCGCGGTTGCCCTCGGTCTCGATCCGGTCCACGGGGCTGTCCAGGTGGATGGTCCCGCCCAGTTCCTGGAACAGTTGCACCATGCCCGCGACTAGGGCGCCGGTGCCCCCCTTTGCGAACCAGACGCCGCCCTGCCGTTCAAGCGCGTGGATCAGGGCATAGATGGATGAGGTCGTGAAGGGATTGCCGCCCACCAGCAGCGTGTGGAAGCTGAAGGCCTGGCGCAGGTGGTCGTCCTTGATATGGCGCGCCACCATCGAATGCACCGACCGCCAGGCCTGAAGGCGGGCCAGTTGCGGCGCGGCGCGGATCATGTCGGAAAAATGCAGGAAGGGCACGGTGCCCAGCTTCTCATACCCCTCGCGATAGACATCGCGGGAATAGGCGAGGAAGCGGCGATAGCCTTCGACATCGGGCGGGTTGATCGCCTGGATCTGACCTTCGATCGACGGCTGGTCGTCGGCATAGTCGAAGACCGTCCCGTCCTCCCAGCACAGGCGATAGAAGGGTTCGACTGGCAGAAGGGTCACGTGGTCGGAAATGTCGCGGCCCGACAGGCGCCACAGCTTCTTCAGGCAGTCAGGATCGGTGATGACCGTCGGCCCGGCGTCGAAGGTAAAGCCCTTGTCGTGATAGACATAGGCCCGCCCGCCGGGCTTGTCGCGCTTTTCGAAGACCGTGGTGGCGATGCCCGCGCTTTGCAGGCGGATGGCAAGCGCAAGGCCGCCCAGGCCCGCGCCAATGACGGCGGCCGTCTTGCCGGAAGAGTGTTTCATGCAGGCTTCACCTTGAAGGTTTCGGGCAGGCAGCGCAGCGCGCGCCCGACCGGGACGGGCGGTCGGCCCGTCAGGATGCGGGCCTTGTCGGCCCATGTGCTTTGCCCGGCATAGAACCGTTCGATCAGCGGCTCGGGCAGGCGATAGAAGCGCTGCATGACGTGGCGCCGTTCATCGGGGGCGGCAGCCTCGAACAGCATCCGCGACAGCAGGCGATAGAAGCCCTGCGCCTTGGCATCGGCCAGAGAATCGCTGCGCAGTGCCTGCGCCAAGACCCGCGCGCCCTGCCGCCAGTGCCGCGCGATCAGGTCGGCGCTGCGGACCGCGTGCGGCAGGCTGTATCCCGTCAGCCCGTGAAAGCGCATCGCGCGCAGGCCGATGGTCGGAAGGTCGCCGGGGATGCCCCGCCAGAAGGCGTCCGAGTCAAAGCGCAGGGCGATGGGCAGGACGCCGTTCTCCTCGCGCGCGACGGTGGCGATCTGCCAGCCTTGGCTGGCGACATAGTCGGCGATGCCCGCGCGCTGATCGGCGGCCGACATGCTGGCGCCGTCGGAGTAATAGGTGGCCTCGACCAGCAGGCGACGGTCGTCGAAGGGTAGAAGATAGAAGAAGCGATAGCCGTCCATCTGCGGCACTGTCGCGTCCATGATGACCGGGCGCGTCAGGCCGTGGGGCGCTTCCAGCAGGATTTCCTGCCCCAGGAACTTCTGGAAACGCACCTCGATGGACGGATGGGGTGCAAAGCCGCGCGCGTCGATGGCAAGGTCTCCCTCGATCCGCTGCCCATCGGCCAGCGTCACGCCCCCCGCATCGACCGAGGCGACGCGTCCGGTGATCCGCGTCACCCCAGCCACGCCGGACAAGGCCGCGCCCAGGCTGTCCGCGTCGATTGAGGCATAGCCGGAGCGAAGCTGGCGGCCGTAAGCCGGAAAACGCACGTCCTGCCCGTCCCACTGGCAGCGGAGGGCGGGTTGCAGCCAGGCACGCTGGGCCGGGTCGAAATCGCCCGAATGGAAGGACCAGGTATGGCCGGCCAAGGGTTCGGGCCGCTGGTCGATCAGCACCACATCCGCCGCGCCCGCCAGCCGCAGCGCCGCCAGCGAGCCTGCAAGCCCCGCGCCCGCGACCACGATCCGACCCGTCTGATTCGCCCCAACCTTTTGTATCTTGTGGCCCCTTGTCATGGCGGGCTGCGTCTTTAACTTGGAGGAAATGACAGATGAAAACCGCCCGACCCCGCTTATTTCGGACGAACGATCCGCCAGTCTGACGCTGGATGCAAGCAAATTGCCGCGCCCTTACGGCAGGGGGCGACAAGCCGTCGCACTGATCGTGCTGGCGCTGTTGGGCAAGCTGGTGATGCTGCTGATCCTCGGGCGGCCGCTGAACTGCGACTGCGGGCAGATCTGGGCCATGCCGGACCAGGCTGGGCTGAACTCGCAGACGGTGCTGGACCCCTACAGCCTGCTGCACCTGGTCTTTGGCGCCGTGCTGGCCAAGCTGGTTTTCTGGAAGCGGCCCGACTGGCCGCTGTGGACGATCATGGCGGCGGTCGTCGTCAGCGGCACCGTGTGGGAAATCGCCGAGAACCTGCCCGTCACCATCGACATGTTCGGCTATTCCTCCGGCGATCCGCTGGCCTATCACGGTGACAGCATCGTCAATTCCTTCAGCGACACGGCCGCCGCGGTTTTCGGGGCAGCCTTGGCGCTGCCCCTTTCGGGTTGGGTCGTCGCGGCCGTCACCGTCACGGTCGAACTGCTGTTGTCCCTGTGGGTGGGCGACGGCTATGTCATCGGGTTCTGGCGCGTGCTGACGTCTTGATCAGCGCCTCGACCCGGTCAATCGCGCCCGTCGCCCCCTGCCATCCCGGGGCCTGGGCCGCGAAGCTGGCCGCCGCTTGCTTGAAGGCAGGATCGGACAGCAGGTCGCGCACCGCTTGTGCGATCCGCGCCGTGCCACGCTGCCAAGGTTGCAGCCGCAGCCCCGCGCCGCACCGTTCGATGCGTGCGGCCACCCCCGGCTGGTCATGGGTCAGCGGAATGGCCAGCATCGGCACCCTGGCAGCAAGGCATTCCAGCGTCGTGTTCAGCCCCGCATGGGTCACGCACAGATCCGCGCGTTCAAGCACCGCCTGCTGGGGCACGAAGGGCCGGACCCAATCGGCGGGAATGGCGCGGGCCTGATCCTCGGTCAGCGATCCCGCGTGCGACACCAGGACCTGCGCCCCGGCCAGCCTGCAAGCGCGGGCGATCCGCGCAAGCAGCCGCGCCCGGTGCCCCTGCAACGTCCCCAGCGAGGCATAGACAAAGGGCCGCTGCGGATCGGGGCGGATGTCGTCGGGGAAATCCTGTTCAACCTGCCCTCTGCGGAAGGGACCGACAGCCGCGATATGCCGCCCATTCGCCGGGCGCGGATAATCGAACTCCGGCGCCATCTGCGACAGCGCCAGATCAGACGACAGGCAGTCCTGCAACCGCCCAAGATCGCCCAGGCCCCAGGCCTGTGCCCAGCGGCGGATCACCCGGGTCTGCGGCGTCATCAGCAGGTCGGCCACCCGCTCGCCCCCCTGATTGCGGCGCAGGCCATCGGCGGTGGGATCGTGAGGCCAGCCCAGGAAGGGCAGGGGGATGCCGGGTTCGGGATCCATCGGCACCGCGCAGGCGACCGAAACCAGCGGAACGCCCGCCGCCCGCGCCAGAAGGCCCGAGGCAGGCTCCATCTGGTCGCCCAGCACCACGTCGGGGGCCAGGTCGCGGATCACCGCAAGGCCGTCGCGGCACAGCCGGTCGGTGCGCCGCGCGCCTGCCAGGATCTCGGGCAGCAGGCGGCGGGGCTGGGGGCGGGCTGCGGGGCCCGGCAGGGTGACCTGGCCCACGCCGCCCTGCAGAACGATGCCGGGTTCGGTCACGAAGATCGCCTCGTGCCCGCGTCGCGTCAGGTCCTGGGCCAGGGCCTCGAAGGCGCGCAGGTGGCTGTGAAGGGGCGGTGTGATCAGGACGGCGCGCATGGGATCCATCGGTTGGGGCAGGGCAGTCGTGACACAAATGCCGGCCCGTTGCACGGGGTTCGCGCGGCCCGCTGCTTGTGCTATCGCAGCCCCGGCCGCAGGGGGCATGGCGATGGGCATCGGACTGATCATCTTCGATTGCGACGGCGTGATCGCCGACAGCGAGGTCTTGTCGGCATCCGTGCTGATCGACCAGTTGGCGGGCCTGGGCATTGCCGTGACGCCCGCCGACGTGCGCCGCGATTTCCTGGGCCGCAGCTTTCCCACCGTCGCGCAGACGATTCGCCAAACGCATGGCCGCCCCTTGCCCGACAGCTTCGAGGCCGATTACCGCGCGCGCCTGCTGGACCGCTTTACCACGGAACTGCGGCCCACGCCCGGCGTCCGGGCGATCCTGGACGGCCTGAGGATCCCGGCCTGCATTGCCACATCCTCCAGCCCGCAGCGGGTCGCGCATACGCTGGGGGTATTGGGTCTGGCCGAACGCTTCGCTGGCCGCGTCTTCACCGCCAGCCAGGTCAGCCGCGGCAAGCCTGCGCCCGACCTGTTCCTGTTTGCCGCGCAACGCATGGGCGCCGCGCCGGAAGCGACCCTTGTGGTCGAGGACAGCGCCCCCGGCATTGCGGCAGGTCTTGCCGCCGGAATGGCGGTCCTGCATTACGCCGGCGGCGCCCATCTGCGCGGGGCCGAGCCGATGGCCCTGCCGCCGGGCCTGCGGTCCTTTGACAAATGGGACGAATTCTCCCAACTGTTGGCAAACCTACAGGAAGGAGCGCCGACCCCGTGAACGCTGGCAGATTCAGCCCCGAGGCGGTGCGCCTGGACGATGCGGCGCGGGCCGGCTGGCTTTACTATGTCGCGGGCAACACCCAGGACGAGATCGCGCGCAAGCTGGGCGTCAGCCGCCAATCCGCGCAGCGCCTGGTCGCGATGGCCGTCAGCGAAAAGCTGATAAAGGTCCGCGTCGATCACCCCATCGCCCGCTGCATGGACCTGGCCGAGGCCTTGGCGGATCGTTTCGGGCTGGCGTCTTGCGAGGTCGTCCCGTCGGATCCCGATGCCCCCGACCTGCTGACTGGCATCGCAATTGCCGCCGCGGTGGAACTGGAACGGGTGCTGAAATCGCCCGAACGGCGGGTCGTCAGCTTGGGCACGGGCCGGGCGCTGAAGGCAACGGTGGAACAACTGCCGCGCATGTCCTGCCCGCAGCACGTGGTGGTGTCCCGGCTGGGGAACATGATGCAGGACGGTTCGGCCTCGCCCTATAACGCGACGATCAGCCTGGCCGAACGGATCGGG
>JAPSIP010000098.1 GCA_031178645.1 Paracoccus sp. (in: a-proteobacteria)
GATACACGGATTCGGCATTCGCCTCGGCGCTTGGCTGGCTGTTCGGGGCGGGGCTTGCGCCGCTGACCGCGCTGTTCCTGTCAACGACGCTGGGCCTGTTCGCGGCGGGGCTTTACCTGCTGTCAGGTGCCGCCGCCACGGCCGTGGCGCTGTGGCTGGCCCGGCAGATGGAGTTCCAGAAGCAGGGATAGGGCCGCTTCACGACGCCGGATCAAAGCGCAGGATCCCTGCAAGCCTTGGTCCGGCATCCGTGTCCTTGGGGTGGGACACCCCGTCCAACACGGGAACCTCGGGGAAATCGAAGGGGCTGACCCCGTCGAGGCAGGCCACGTTCACGCCGAACTGTTCGGGGTTCGACCGGCGCTGATGGTGGGTATAGATCCCGCAGGTCCTGCAGAAGTAATGCTTCGCCGAGCCCGTGTTGAAGGTATAAAGCGTCAGGTTGTCCTGCCCCCCGACGAATTCGATATCGCCAAGCTGGGCGGATACCGCAACCGCGCCGCGCATCCGGCAATAGGAACAGGTGCATCTGCGGACGGTGTTGAAGCCCTCCGTCAGCCGCACCCTAAACCGGACCGTGCCGCAATGGCAGGCGGCGTCCATCTGCCTTCTGTTGTCAGTCATGAACCAAACCCCCACGCCGTCCTGCGAAGGTTAGCTTGCCGCCCGCCGGGGCAGCAAGCCTACATTGGTTCTTAGCCCCGCAGCGCCTTGGCCTGCCTGCGCCGGGCGTGCAGCGCGGGTTCGGTATAGCCCGACGGCTGGGTCGTGCCCGTCAGCACCAGGTCGCGCGCGGCCTCGAAGGCAGGACCGTCGAAGCCGGGGGCCATGCGGACATAGTTCGGATCGCCCGCGTTCTGCCCGTCCACCTTCACCGCCATGCGGCGCAGCGCATCCTCGACCTGTTCGCGGCTGATAAGCCGCTGCTCCAGCCAGTTCGCCAGAAGCTGCGCGCTGATCCGGCAGGTGGCGCGGTCTTCCATCATCGGCACGTCGTCGATGTCGGGCACCTTCGAACAGCCGACGCCCTGGTCCACCCAGCGGACCACGTATCCCAGGATCCCCTGGGCGCTGTTGTCCAACTCGCGCAGGATCTGGTCCTGAGGCAGGGGCGTGTCGCCCATCAGAGCGGGTGTCAGCAGCGCGTCCAGATCGGGCACGGGCTGGCCCTGCAATTCGTCCTGGCGGGCCGCCACATCGACCATGTGGTAATGCAGCGCGTGCAGCGTGGCCGCCGTGGGGCTGGGTACCCAGGCGGTGTTGGCGCCCGATTGCGGATGGCCGATCTTGGCGCCAAGCATCTCGGCCAGGGCGTCGGGCTTGGCCCACATGCCCTTGCCGATCTGCGCGCGGCCGCGCAGCCCGCAGTTCAGCCCGATCAGGACGTTGCGGTCCTCATATGCTTTCAGCCAGCCGGATCGGCGCGTCGCGTCCCGCCCGGCAAAGGCGCCGGCCTGCATCGAGGTATGGATCTCGTCCCCCGTCCGGTCCAGGAAGCCAGTGTTGATGAAGAACACCCGGTTGCGGATCGCGTGGATGGATGCGGCAAGGTTCGCGCTTGCGCGGCGTTCCTCGTCCATCAGGCCCAGCTTAACGGTGTTTGCGGGCAGGCCCAGGATCTGTTCCACCTTGGTGAAGCTGCGGTCGGCGAAGGCGGCCTCGTCCGGGCCGTGCATCTTGGGCTTCACCACATAGATCGCGCCCGCGCGGCTGTTCCGCGGGCCGTCGGTCTTCCTGATGTCGTGGATCGCGCAGGCAGTCGTGACCATCGCATCCATCAGCCCCTCGGGCGTGTCCTGCCCGTCCAGGCGAACGGCGTCCGTGGTCATCAGCAGGCCCACGTTGCGCACGAGCAGCAGCGCGCGGCCCTGAAGGACAAGGGTGCTGCCGTCGGGGCGAGTCACCGTGCGATCCGGGGACAGGCGGCGGGTCATGGTCTTGCCGCCCTTTTCGAAGCTGTCCGCCAGATCGCCCTTCATCAGGCCCAGCCAGTTGGCATAGACGGCGACCTTGTCCTCGGCATCGACGGCGGCGACGCTGTCTTCGCAATCCTGGATCGCGCTGAGGGCGGCTTCCACGACCACGTCGCGCAGACCGGACGGCGAAGCCGCGCCGATCGGGTGGTCGGGATTGATAACCAGTTCGACATGCAGCCCGTTGTGGCGCAACACCAGCCCGGTATCCGCACCATCGACCCGCCGCCCCACAAAGGCCGATGGATCGCGCAGCGCCACGGCAGACCCCGCGACGGTGGCCTTCAGCCCGTCGGCATCGGCGTCATAGGCGGACACATCGGCATGGCTGCCGCTGGTCAGGGGAAAGGTTTCGTCCAGAAACTGCGCGGCGCGCGCCACCACGGCATCGCGGCGCGCGGGGTCGATGCTGCCTGCGGCGGGCGGCGGCCCCAGCACGTCCGATCCATACAGCGCATCGTAAAGCGAACCCCAGCGGGCATTCGCGGCGTTCAGCGCAAAGCGGGCATTGCTGACCGGCACCACAAGCTGCGGCCCGGCAACCTGGGCGATTTCCGGGTCGATCTGGCCGTTGACGATGGCAAAGGGCGCGGGTTCGGGGACAAGATAGCCGATCTCGGTCAGGAAGGCGCGATAGGCGGCGATATCCCAGGGCTGGTTTCCGCGCGCCTTGTGCCAGGCGTCAATCCGGCCCTGCAATTCGGCCCGGCGATCCAGCAAGGCACGGTTTCCGGCACCGAAGTCGCGCAGAAGTTCCCCGTAGCCCGACCAGAAGCGGTCCGCATCGACGCCCGTTCCCGGCAGCACCTGGCCTTCGACAAAGGCGGCAAGTTCCTCGGCCACCTCAAGGCCGTGTATCTGGACATAGCGGGTCTGGGTCATGCGGCTGCTCCTTCAAACTGGGGCGACGGTATACCATCGCGCACTTTTCAGCGGTTTACGTCAAGCCCCTGCATTTTCCAAGATATGGTGAAATGTTTTTCTGCATTCCGGAAAAAGCCGGATCAGCGGATTCCGACCGTCCGGCTTGGCGATTTCCAGCGGGATCCCGCGGCCTGCGGACGCCTTCGCAACCCCTGTCCGGCACACCCGTTATCCTGCGCGCCGTCCGGCGGCGCATCCGAAGACGGACATGAAGGAGTTCAAATGTTCCGCAATACCGCTTTCGCCCTCGGGCTGGTTCTGGCCGCCCCGGCGGCTTTCGCGCAGACGGCCCCGTCGGCCGAACCGATCGACCCGTCGCTGGCCTATGAGGCTGCACGCAACCAGCTGGGGATCCTGAGATACTGCGCGGACCAGGGCCATACCGGGGCCGAAGCCGTCGCCGCCCAGGAAAAGATGGTGGGAATGCTGCCCGCGGGCGACACCGCCGCAGGCGAGCAGGCCGAGGCGAAGGGTGCCGCCGGCACCGTGTCCATCGGCGAGACCGAGGTGACGCTGGCCGATGCCGCCGCCAACCAGAACACGACGGTCGATGCCCAGTGCAAGCAGATCGAGGCGGCCGTCAACCAGGTCGCCGCGCAACTGCCCGGCTGAACGGCCCATCGGACCAATTGGAAGGGCCGCCCGCGTGGCGGCCCTTTTCATGTCTTGCCGCTTCCGGGAACCTCGTCCTCGACGATCTCGGCGGTCACTTCGCGCGCTGCGGCCTCGTCCTCGGCCACGCTGCCCGCCTCGACGATCTCGCGGGCTTCTTCCTCGTCATCGTCCTCGAGCGTGGGGGGATCCTCGCCCGCCAGGAAGTTGCCGAACTTTTCCCAGCCGGGGACGTAGTCGGCCAGGACGCGCATCACGACCAGCACCGGCACGGCGATGATCATGCCGATCACCGACCACAGCCATGCCCAAAGCGCCACGGCCAGAAAGACCACCACCGCGTTCATCTGCAACCGGCGCGACACGAAATAGGGCGTGATGACCTGCCCTTCCAGCGAGGTCAGCAGCAGATAGCTGCCCGCCACCATCAGCGGCCAGAACAGACCCGGCATCACAACAAGCGCGACCAGGGCCGAGGAGATGACCCCGACGATCGCGCCCAGATAGGGGATGAAGTTCAGGACAAAGGCGCCCAAACCGAACAGGACCGCGCCGGGCATTCCCCAGGCGAACATGGCAAGCCCGACTGCCAGTCCCAGCCCCGCATTGATGATGGCGATCGCGCCCAGGTAGTTGCCCAGCGAATCCTCGATCTGGCGCAGGGCCAGATAGGCGCTTCGCTTCTCGGCCATCGTGTCGAAGCTTTGCACGATCTTGAGATACAGAAGATCGCCCGACGCCAGCATGAAGAACAGCAAGAACAGCGTGAAGACCACCTGCCCGGCAATGGCGGGCGTGAACTTCATCAGCGAGGTCAGGGTACTTTCGCTGACCTGCTCGACCTTGACGGGTTCCTGCTGGTCGGGGTCGTCGCTGGTCTGGACCTGCTCGATCTCTTGCGCGGCCTGCTGAAGCTCTTCAAAGGATTCGCGGATGTCGCTGAACTTCTGTTCCAGGCGGATCTTGATGGTTGGCAGGTTCTCGGCCGCCCGGCTGATGGGGCCGCTGGCGGCCAGGCCGATCAGAACCACCGTCACGACAAGCCCCAGCGTTATTCCGGTCGCGGTCAGCGCGTCCGGGATGCCGCGCCGACGCGCGAGGCGGCGCAGGGGCGTGAAGACGAAGAACAGCAAGGCCGCCAGCGTGACCGGCATCAGGAAGTCGCGCCCGGCGGCGATGGCGGCGAATGCCATGATCAGGAAGATGCCGATGACGGCCCAGTTGGCTGCACGTTCGCTTTTGCCGCTGCTTTCGGTTCGAAAGCGCGGAAAGCTGTATTTCTCGGCCACGGCGTCCCCCCTGCATCAACGCCAGCACCGAACGCGAACGGCGGCCCGATGTTCCGGACCGCCGCCTGCGTCAACCCGTAATGGAGCAAGTCACAGCGGGTGGTCACCCGTCGCGTCGATCACGCGGGTGGGCAGGCCCATGTCCCCCAGCAGTTCCAGGAAGGGACGGGCGGGCAGATCCTCGACATTGACCATCCGCTTCACATCCCAGGTGCCGCGGGCGACCAGCACCGCTGCCGCGACCGGGGGCACGCCTGCGGTATAGCTGATGCCCTGGCTGCCGACCTCGGTGAAGGCCTCCTTGTGGTCGGCGACGTTGTAGATGAAGACCTCGCCCGGCTTGCCGTTCAGGCTGCCCTTGACCAGATCGCCGATGCAGGTCTTGCCCTGGTAATCGGGGGCAAGGCTGGCCGGATCTGGCAGCACGGCCTTGACGACCTTCAAGGGCACGACCTCTTGCCCCTCGGCGGTCTTGACCGGCTGTTCAGAGAGAAGCCCCAGGCTCTGCAGCACGGTGAAGACGTTGATATAGTGGTCACCGAAGCCCATCCAGAACCGCACATCGGCGTCCTGGTAGCGGGCGGACAGGCTGTGGACCTCGTCGTGCCCCGACAGGTATGCCTTCTGCTTGCCCACGACCGGCAGATCCCATTCGCGCCCGACCTCGAACATCTTGTTCGAACGCCATTCGCCGCCCTGCCAGGAATAGACCGTGCCGGTGAATTCGCGGAAGTTGATCTCGGGGTCGAAATTCGTGGCGAACCAGCGGCCGTGGCTGCCCGCATTGATGTCCACGATGTCGATGCTGTCGATCTTGTCGAAATATTCGTCCTCGGCCAGGCGGGCATAGGCGTTGACCACGCCCGGATCGAAGCCCGCGCCCAGGATCGCGGTGATGCCTGCCTTGGCCACATCCTCGCGCCGCTTCCATTCATAGTTGCCATACCAGGGGGGCGTTTCGCAGACCTTGGCCGGATCCTCGTGGATGGCGGTGTCGATATAGGCCGCGCCCGCGCGGATGCAGCCTTCCAGAACGGTCATGTTGACGAAGGCCGTGCCCACGTTGATGACGATCCCCGCATCCACCTCGCGGATCAGCCCTTCGACCGCGCCCGCATCCATCGCGTCCAGCGCATGGCTGGTGAAGGGCATCCGGTGGCCCTTGTCACGCAGGCTGGCGATGATCGCGTCGGCCTTGGACTGCGTGCGGTTGGCGATGTGCAGATCGCCGAATTCCGCAGCCCATTGCGCCAGCTTGTGCGCCACGACTTGCGCGACGCCACCCGCGCCGATGATGAGGACGTTCTTCTTGGCCAATTCTGGATCCTTTCCGGGGTTGCAGAGAGGGCGCCTTAGGACAGGCTGGAC
>JAPSIP010000099.1 GCA_031178645.1 Paracoccus sp. (in: a-proteobacteria)
CAGGAAGCTGCCCCAGCCCGAGATGTCCTTCTTCGTGGTATAGCCCCACAGCGACAGACCCGCGAAGGCGATGGCTGTCACCAGGAAGGTCTGCACGATCGAGGTTCCGGTGAAGACCAGGAAGATCGAGCTGATCGAGACGCCCATCAGCGCCGCGAAGCCATAGAACAGCATCGTCGCCGCCTGCACCGACAGGCGGTTCAGCGCCGCGCCGAAGGCGAAGACCACCAGCAGCGGCGCGAACATCACGACCCATTTCAGAGGCGAGGCGTAAAGCGCGGTCCCCAGCGAGGTCAGCTGCCCCGACGCGTCAACGGCAGCGGTGCTGATGCCATAGGCGGCGACGGCGGTTACACCCATGCCGACCGCCATCAGCCCATAAACCTTGTTCATGTAGGCCCGCAGCCCTTCGTCGATTACACCCTGGCGGGCGCCGACGCTCTGCGTGGTGCGGTAAGTGTTGTAATCTGCCATCAACCTCTCCCATGAGACCGCCGGCGACGGCCGGCTTATGGCCACCATATTGGCACGATATCGGCGTGATTCAATGCCGGTAAAGGGCCAAAGCAGCGCCGTTTTACGCAGATGTTACATTGTCAGGATGATCTTGCCCACCGACCTGCGGCTGCGCAGCAGATCGAAGGCCTGCGCCACCTGTTCCAAGGGCATCACCTCGCCCATCACGGGGTTCAGGCGGCCTTCCTCGAACATGGTGAACAGGGCCTTCATGCTGGCTGACATGGCCTGGGGATTCAGCAAGGAATAGCCGCCCCAGTAAAGGCCGTGGATGGCGATGTTCTTGACCAGGGCATGGTTCAGCGGCAGCACCGGGGGCTTGCCGCCGGCAAAGCCTATCGTCAGGAAACGCCCGCCGGGCCGCATGGCGCGAAACGCCGCCTCGCCCGCGCTGTCGCCCACGGCATCATAGACCACATCCACGCCACCCAGGTCGCGCAGCGCGGATTTGAGGTCGGGGCAGTTTGCGCTGTCGATGACCGCCTCGGCCCCCGCCGCGCGCACCACGTCCAGGCGATCCGCGCCGCGCGCCACGCCGATGACGCGCGCGCCCAGGGCGCGGCCGATCTCGACCGCCGTCAGGCCGACCCCGCCCGCCGCGCCCAGCACGGCCAGCGTCTCACCCGGCTGCAGGTTTGCGCGATGCGTCAGCGCCAGGTGGCTGGTGCCATAGGCGATCTGGAACCCGGCTGCCTGTTCGAATGACATCGTTGCGGGAATGGGAAGGCAAGCCGCGGCAGGGACAGCCACGACCTCGGCCAGGGTGCCCGGCGCAAGCACCGCAACCCGGTCCCCCTGCGCAAGGCCGCTGCCGCTCGGCGCCCAGATCACCTCGCCCGCGCCTTCCAGCCCCGGCACATAGGGGGGATCCTGGCGTTCCTGGTATTCGCCCCGCGCCTTCAGCAGGTCCGCGAAGTTCAGCGCGGCGGCGCGCACCCGCACCAGGACCTCGTCGGCGCCGGGCTTGGGCGCGGAACCCGACAAAAGCACCGGATCTCCCCCCAGTTGTTCAACTGTTGCGATTCGGATCCGGGCCGAACCTTCGGACGTGGAAGTTTTCGCCAAGTCTTTTATCCCCTTACCAGAAGACCACCGCCGCCCGCGTCGGACCTGTCTTTTTGGTCAGAACCGGGGCCGTTAACCAGGTTAACACTCGAAAATTGAGGAAAGTTAAGATACTGCTTCCTTAGATTGCACGAGGTTCAAGGTGGTAACGATGAAACACGGTGTTGATGTTCATGTTGGAAAGCGCATTCGCCATCGTCGCTGGATGATCGGGATGACCCAACAGCAACTGGCCGACAAGGTTGGTATCAAGTTTCAGCAAATCCAGAAATACGAAACAGGGATGAACCGCGTATCCGCGTCGCGCCTGTGGGATATCGCCCGCGCGGTGGATGTGCCCGTCAGCTTCTTCTTCGAAGGCCTGCATGAAGGCGACATTCCCGAAGGCGTGGCCGGCGACATCCTGGCCGACAAGGAGGCGCTGCAACTGGTCCGCGCCTATTACACCATGCCGGTCGCACAGCGCCGCCAGATCTTCGAACTGGCCCGCGTCCTGTCCGACGCGGCCTGACACCAGCGACGGCGCGGGCTTTTGCGTCGTCACGGTTCTGTCACGGCTTTCGCCGCCAAATCCCTTTCGCCGCCACTGGCAGGACAACCCCGTTCGGGTTAGTCCTGACCCGTGGTGGATCGGACCAGGGGGCAGCCATGCGGGACGCGCAGGACATCATCGACACGGCGCACCAGATGGCCGACGCCGCCCGCGCGGCCATCCTGCCCTTCTTTCGCACCGACATTTCCGCAGACAACAAGCGGCCGACCGGCTTTGATCCCGTGACCGAGGCCGACCGCGCCGCCGAACGCGCCATGCGCGCCGTGCTGGCCCGCCTCCGCCCCGACGACGCCATCCTGGGCGAGGAATATGGCGCGACCCCCGGCACCAGCGGCCTGACCTGGATCCTCGACCCCATCGACGGCACGCGCGCCTTCCTGTGCGGCGCGGCAAGCTGGGGCGTGCTGATCGGCCTGTCCGACGGCCAGGACATCATCTATGGCCTGATCGACCAGCCCTATACCCGCGAGCGCTTCGAAGGCGGCCTGGGCCAGGCACGGCTTCTGACCGATGCCGGGATGCGTCCGCTGGCCGTGCGGCAGGCGACGGATTTGGCCGACGCGACGCTGCTGACCACCTATCCCGAGGTGGGCACCCCGGACGAGGCCGCGGCTTTCCGCAGGGTCGCCGCGCAGGTGCGGCTGACGCGATACGGGCTGGACTGCTATGCCTATGCGCTGCTGGCCCTGGGCCAGGTGGATCTGGTGATCGAGGCCGGGCTGCAATCCTATGACATCGCGGGGCCGCTGGCCGTTGTGCGGGCGGCGGGCGGCATCGTCACCGACTGGCAGGGCGGACCGGCGCAGGGCGGCGGGCAGGTCATTGCCGCCGCAACGCCCGAACTGCACCGCGCGGCCCTGGCGCTGCTAAACGGCAAGGGGGCGGCAGCATGAACGGCCAAGCCCCGATCCTTGACGACCATCCCGATGACGGCGACGAGTTCCTGCCCCGGCGAGAGCTTCTGGACCAGATCGACGCCGCCATCGAGGCGGGCGACGCTTCCCTTCTGAACCGCCTGCTGGAGCCGATGCACGGCGCCGATATCGCCGACATCATCGAGCGCCTGACCCCCGCCGAACGCCGCGCCTTCCTGACGCTCTATTCCGGCGAGATCGACGGCGAGATCCTGTCCGAGATCGACGATTCGATCCGCGACGAGGTGATCGAGCAACTGCCCCCCGAGGTCGTGGCCGAAGCCGTCCGCGAGATGGACAGCGACGATGTCGTCGATCTGGTCGAGGACATGGACGAGCCAGAGCGGCAGGAAATCCTGGCCGCCCTGGACGCCACCGACCGCGCTGCGGTCCAGCAGTCGCTGGCCTATCCCGAATATTCCGCTGGCCGCCTGATGCAGTCCGAGGTGGTCACGGCCCCCGAACACTGGACCGTGGGCGAGGCCATCGCCTTTCTGCAATCCGAGGACTGGCTGCCCGAGCAGTTCTACCACATCGTCCTGGTCGATCCGCGCCGCCATCCCATCGGATATGTGACGCTGGGACGCCTGCTGGCCTCGGCCCATTCGACCGCGCTCCGCGACGTCACCGAGGACAGCTTCCGCACCATCAGCGCCTTTGCCGACGAAGGCGACGTGGCCTATGTCTTCAACCAATATCACCTGATCTCGGCCCCCGTGGTGGACCGCGACGACCGGCTGGTCGGCATCATCACCATCGACGATGCCATGTCGGTGCTGGACGAGGAACACGAGGAAGACATCCTGCGCCTTGCCGGGGTGGGCGACGAATCCAGCCTCAATGACAGCGTGATGCAGACCGCGCGCCAGCGGGTGCCCTGGCTTGCCACGAACATCCTGACGGCGGTGGCGGCGGCATCCGTGATCGGGCTGTTCGAAAGTTCCATCGCGCAGCTTGTGGCGCTTGCGGTGCTGATGCCGATCGTCGCGTCCATGGGCGGCAACGCGGGCACGCAGACGCTGACGGTTGCCGTGCGCGGGCTTGCGACCAAGGGGCTGACCAAGGACAATTCCGTCCGCGTGATCCGGCGCGAGGTTCTGGTGGGCATCCTGAACGGCGTGATCTTCGGGCTGGCAATCGGGACGGTTACCTACCTTTGGTTCGGCAATTTTGGCCTGGGGGCGGTGATCGGGATGGCCATGATCATCAACCTGACCATCGCGGCCCTGGCGGGCATTGTTGTGCCGCTGACGCTGGAAAAGATGGGGGCGGACCCGGCGCTTGCCTCGCCCACCTTCGTGACGACCGTGACGGATGTCGTGGGCTTCTTCGCCTTCCTGGGCCTGGCCACGGTGATCCTGCTATGACCGCCCCCGACAAGGCCGCCCTGCGCGCCCAGGCCCTGGCGGCCCGTGACAAGGGCGGGGACCAGGACGCCCTGACCCATGCACTGATCGCCGCCTTGGCCCCGCACCGCGGGCGGGTGCTGTCGGGATACTGGCCGATGAGGGGGGAGCCCGACCCGCGCCCGGCGATGGAGGCGCATGACGGTCCCCTCTGCCTGCCAGTGGTGCCGGGCAAGGCCGTGCCGTTGATCTTCCGCCAGTGGCAGGCAGAGCCGCTGGTTCCCGGCCCCTTCGGCACCTTTCATCCCGCTGATTCGCAGCCGGTCCTGACACCCCAGGTGCTGATCGTGCCGCTGGCGGGCTTTGACCGGCACGGCAACCGCATCGGCTATGGCGGCGGGTATTACGACCGCACGCTGCAATTGCTGCGCGAATCCGGTCCCGTGGCCGCGATTGGCCTGGCCTTCGCGGTGCAAGAGCTTCCCGTCATCCCGGCCGAGCCCTTCGATCAGCCTCTGGACCTGATCGTCACCGATCGCGGCTGCGTGGTCCCTGCCCGATAAATCCGCAGGCTTGTCGCGCTTTTGCAACAGTTGTGCAAAAGCCCGGGATGACCTCGGGACAAGCTTGTGGATAAGTTTGGGATACGGGTCCGCAAGCCTCTGCACAGCATGGGCGATTCCGGGTCATCGGGCTGTTGATGATGCCGCGCCGCGTCGGCCTGTGTGCGAATCTGCGGCGCCTTCCGGTGACCCCCTGTCAACGGGAATCCAGGGACTGTTAACCAAATATTTCGGTTGAAACAACCCTGCAGCGGGATCAATCTAGTGGTCTGTTGCGTTGGTCATACTAGATATGGTGGCATCCAGAACGACCACCTCCAAGGACCGACGCCTCTGCAACCGACCCTGGCAGGCATTGGCCTGCGCCCATTCCGCGACGCGGAATGGGGTTGGCCCACTGCTGCCGGGCGCAGGTCGCGGATCGAGGGACGAGGACATGAAAGGGCCACGCGCATGAAGATCGAACGGCGTTTCACCACCCCCAAAGGGGGCGCCTATGGCGACATCGGCTTCACGACGACGACCAGCGAAATCCGCAATCCCGATGGCAAGATCGTCTTCCGCAACGACCAGGTCGAAATCCCCGAAGGGTGGAGCCAGGTCGCCAGCGACGTGATCGCCCAGAAGTATTTCCGCAGGGCCGGCGTCCCCGCGGCGCTGAAGCGCGTAAAGGAAAACGGCGTCCCTGAATTCCTGTGGCGCAGCGTCCCGGACGAGGATGCCTTGGCCCAGTTTCCCCCTGACCGGCGCTACGGCGGCGAGACAAGCGCGCGGCAGGTCTTTGACCGGCTGGCCGGCGCCTGGACCTACTGGGGCTGGAAGGGTGGGTATTTTTCCAACGAAGAAGACGCCCGCGCCTATCACGACGAGATGCGCTTCATGCTGGCGCGCCAGATGGCCGCGCCGAACAGCCCGCAATGGTTCAATACCGGCCTGCACTGGGCCTATGGCATCGACGGCCCGTCGCAGGGGCATTTCTACGTCGATTACCAGACCGGAAAGCTGGTCAAGTCGGACAGCGCCTATGAACATCCCCAGCCGCACGCCTGCTTTATCCAGTCGGTCAGCGACGACCTGGTGAACGAAGGCGGCATCATGGACCTGTGGGTCCGCGAGGCGCGGCTATTCAAGTATGGCTCGGGGACGGGCACCAACTTTTCGTCCCTGCGTG
>JAPSIP010000100.1 GCA_031178645.1 Paracoccus sp. (in: a-proteobacteria)
TCTGGAAATATTTCGGCTTCCACATGATGATCTATATCGCCGCGCTGCAAAGCGTGCCGCAGGACCAGATCGAGGCCGCCCAGATCGAAGGCGCATCCCGCCTGCAGGTCGTCCGCTATGTCCAGATCCCCCATATCCGCCCCGCCATCGCGGTCAGCGCCTTTTTCGCCATTATCGGCGCCCTGCAGGTCTTCGACGTCATCATCCCGCTGACCAATGGCGGCCCGTCGAACCAGACCCATACCATCGTGACCTATCTCTACACCTTCGGCCTGACGCGGCTGAACATCGGCTTTGGCAGCGCGGTGGGCGTGATCCTGTTCGTCGGCGCGGTCACGGTGGCGGTCTTCTATCAGCGCATCTTCATGAAAAGGGCCGAGGCATGACAAACGGCCACCTGACCCGCAACATCCTGCGCGTGGCGTTCCTGTGCATCGTCGCAAGCTTCGTGCTGGCCCCGATGCTGGCCACCATCCTGGGCGGCTTCAAGACCAACGCCGAGATCCGCACCAACGCCCTTGGCCTGCCCGCCATTTGGAACACCGAGTTCTATAGCCAGATCCTGGGCGACCCGGCCTTCTGGCGGTATCTGCGCAACTCTCTGATCATCTCGGTCGGCTCGGTCGTGCTGACGCTGATCGTGGGGGCGGCGGCGGCCTATGTCTTCGCCCAGATCCGGTTCTTCGGGTCGCGGATGCTGTTCTCCTATATCCTGCTGGGGCTGATGTTCCCCTTTGCCACGGCAATCCTGCCGCTGTTCATCAAGGTCCGCGACATCGGCTTGCTGGACACCTGGTGGGCGGTGATCCTGCCGCAGACCGCCTTCAGCCTGTCGCTGGCGATCCTGCTGTTCCGCACCTTCTTTTCGCAACTGCCCAAGGAACTGTTTGAGGCCGCCTATATCGACGGCTGCGGCTATGTGCGCTTCTTCTGGCGCTTCACGCTGCCCCTGTCCGCGCCGATCCTGGCGACCGTGGGCGTCTTCGTCTTCGTGCAAAGCTGGAACAACTTCCTTCTGCCGCTGGTGGTCCTGAACTCGCGCGAGGTCTTCACCTGGCCGCTGGGGATGATGCAGTTCCGCGGCGAATACGTCACCCAGTGGAACCTGACGCTGGCCTTCGTCACGCTGACCATCGTGCCGGCCATCGTCTTCTTCCTTGCTGCCCAGAAATACATCGTCGCCGGCCTGACGGGCGGCGCCGTCAAAGGATGACGCATATGAACACGATCCAGAACCCGATCCTGCCAGGCTTCAATCCCGATCCATCCATCGTCCGGGTGGGCGCGGACTTTTACATCGCGACCTCGACCTTCGAATGGTATCCGGGCGTGCAGATCCACCATTCGCGCGACCTGGCGAACTGGCGGCTGGTCACGCGCCCGCTGACCCGCGCGGCGCAACTGGACATGCGCGGCAATCCCGACAGCGGAGGCATCTGGGCGCCCTGCCTGACCTATGCCGACGGGCTGTTCTGGCTGATCTATACCGACGTCAAGCGCCGCGACGGGGCGTGGAAGGACAGCCACAACTACCTCGTCACTGCGCCCAGTATTGAGGGGCCGTGGTCGGACCCGGTCTATCTCAACTCCTCGGGCTTCGATCCGTCGCTGTTCCATGACGCGGACGGGCGCAAGTGGCTGCTCAACATGATCTGGGACCACAACCAGACCGGCGGCGACCGCTTCGGCGGGATCGTGATGCAGGAATACTCGCCCGAGGACCGCAAGCTCGTCGGCCCGGTCCGCAACATCTATCGCGGCACCGACCTGAAGCTGACGGAAGGCCCGCATCTTTATCGCAAGGACGGCTTCTACTACCTGCTGACGGCCGAGGGCGGCACCGGCTATGACCATGCCGTGACCATGGCCCGGTCGCGCGACCTGTTCGGCCCCTATGAGACTGACCCCGCCAAGCATGTCCTGACCGCGCGCGGCACGGACGGGCTGCTGCAACGCTGTGGCCATGCCGATATCGTGGAAACGCAGGACGGGCAGTTCTACATGGTCCACCTGTGTTCCCGCCCGCTGGACGAGACGCGCGCCCTGCCCGCCGGCAATGGCGGGATCCATGCCGATGACGTGCGCCGGTCCCCACTGGGCCGCGAGACCGCGATCCAGAAGCTGGTCTGGGAAACGGGCCAGTTCCCCCGCATGGCGCATGGCGGCAACGCGCCTGCCGACACCGTGCCCTGCGACCTGCCCGCCCATCCCTTCCCGGCGGATGCGCCGCGCGTCACCTTCGACGGTGCCCTGCCGCCGGCCTTCCAATGGCTGCGCACGCCGGACGTGGATCGCCTGTTCAGCCTGACCGAACGGCCCGGCACCTTGCGCATCTTTGGCCGGGAATCCCCCGGCTCGGCCTTCGAGAATGCGATGCTGGCCCGCCGCCAGACGGCGCTGTCCTTCCGCGCCGAAACCACGCTGGAGATCGCGCCGGGCGATTACCAGCATTTCGCAGGCCTCATCGCCTGGTATGGCCGCTTCAAGTTCCACTACCTGGCCGTGACCGCAAACGAGCAGGGCCAGCGCGTCCTGACCGTCTATAGCTGCGCGGCCGACTGGCCGGATGCGCGCGTGACCTATCCCATCACCCCCATCCCGCTGCCGGACGGCCCGGTCCAGCTTGGCTGCGACGTGGACGGGATGACGCTGCGCTTCCGCTACCGGACGGATGGCGACTGGGCCGACCTGGGGATCACGCTGGACCAGTCCGCGATCTCGGACGAGGCCGGGAACGGGCCGGGCAACAACTTCACCGGCGCCTTCATCGGCATGGGCGCACATGACACATCGGGGCGGGGGCGGCACGCCGACTTCCTGGACTTCACCTATCAGCCGATCAACGCAGGCCCGCAGGTGAGCCATGTCTGAGGTCCGTCTGCAGAACATCACCAAATCCTTCGGCGGCCACACGGTCCTGCCCGACCTGAACCTGACGGTGCCGAACGGGTCCTTCACCGTGCTGGTCGGCCCGTCGGGCTGCGGCAAGTCCACGCTGCTGCGCATCATCTCGGGGCTCGAGGAACCGACCTCGGGCGCCGTGATGATCGGCGGGCAGGATGTGACGCTGGACGAACCCTCCCGGCGCGGCATCTCGATGGTCTTCCAGTCCTATGCGCTTTATCCGCACATGACGGTCGCACAGAACATCGACTTCGGCCTGCGGCTGGCCAAGATGCCTGCCGCCGAACGCCAGGCACGCGTGGCCGAGGCCGCACGGATCCTGGCGCTTGAACCCTATCTGGACCGCAAGCCCGCGCAGTTGTCCGGCGGGCAGCGTCAGCGGGTCGCGATCGGCCGGTCCATCGTGCGCCAGCCCAAGGTGTTCCTCTTCGACGAACCCTTGTCAAACCTGGACGCGGCGCTGCGCACGCAGATGCGCGTGGAACTGGCGCAGCTGCACCAGTCGCTGGACGCCACGATGATCTATGTGACGCATGACCAGGTCGAGGCGATGACCCTGGCCGACCAGATCGTCGTGATGAACGCGGGCCGGATCGAACAATGCGGCGCCCCGATGGAGCTTTACGACCGCCCCCAGACGGTCTTCGTGGCGGGCTTCATCGGATCGCCGAAGATGAACCTGGTGCCCGGCGTGGCCATCGGCCAGCCGGGGGCCGAAACCGCCGGCATCCGCCCCGAACATCTGGTCATCGCGCCCGAAGGCCAGGGCTGGGCCGCCCGCGCGCAGGTCGTGGAAACCCTTGGCGCCGACACCATCGTCTATGCCGATGTCGAAGGGGTCGGCCCCATGACCATCCGCCTGGCCGGCAACAACCGCCTGCGCGCGGGCGAGGTCATGCGGATCGCGCCCGAGCCGGGGCATCTGCACCTTTTCGACGCAAACGGACAACGCATGGGGGACGCGGCATGAGCGGGCTTGGACTTGGCATCATCGGCTGCGGCGTCATCAGCGAGATCTATCTGAAGAACGCCCGGCTTTTCCCGCAGCTTGACCTGCGGGCGGTGGCGGACCTGAATGCGGATGCTGCCGGTGCCAAGGCCGCCGCGCATGGCACCACGGCCCTGACGCCCGAGGCGCTGCTGGCGCGCGACGACATCGACATCGTGCTGAACCTGACCGTGCCCGCCGCGCATCTGTCGGTGGGGCTTGCCGCGCTGCAGGCGGGCAAGCACGTCTTTTCGGAAAAGCCGCTGGCCGTCAGCCTGGACGACGGCAAGCGCCTGGCCGAGGCTGCCGACAAGCGGGGTCTTCGCATCGGCTGCGCGCCCGACACCTTCCTGGGGGCCTCGCACCAGACATCGCGGGCGGTGCTGGACGCGGGCCGGATCGGGCAGCCGGTGGCGGGCACGGCGATGATGATGGTCGCGGGCCATGAACGCTGGCACCCGAACCCGGATTTCTACTATGCCGGGCCGGGTGCCGGGCCGCTTTACGACATGGGGCCCTATTACATCACCGCGATGGTGAACCTGCTGGGGCCGGTCCGCGCGGTCAGCGGCATGGCCTCGCGCCTGCGGGCCAGCCGCACCATCGCCTCGGGTCCGCGCGCGGGGGAAAGCATCCCGGTCGATGCCCGGACCCATGTGGCGGGCGTGATGGAGTTCGCAAACGGCGCCCTGATCCAGATCGCCACCAGCTTCGACGTGCCCGCCCACGGCCACACGCCGCTGGAATTGTACGGCACCACGGCGTCGATGAAGATCCCCGATCCCAACCGCTTCGACGGGCAGGTGATGCTGTCCGGCCCCGACGGCTGGCAGGCCGTGCCCTCGGACCACGACTTCGGCGGCGACAACCACCGCGCGCTTGGCCTGGCCGACATGGCCGACGCCATCCTGACGGGTCGGGCGCATCGCGCCGGCGGCGATCTGGCGCTGCATGTGCTGGACGTGATCGCCTCGCTTCTGCAGGCGGCGGATACCGGCCGCACCGTCACCCTCACCTCGACCTGCGCCCGGCCCGAGCCGATGCACGCCGGCGCCCTGACCCACCTGACCGCCACGGAGGCCGCATGACCAAATCCGCACTGATCTTCTGGGGTGGCTGGGACGGCCACGAGCCCGAGGCCTGCACCGAACGCCTGTCGCAAATGCTGTCCGAAGACGGCTTCACCGTCGAAACCCATCCCGGCACCGACATCCTGGCCGCCACCGACCTGACCCGCTTTGACCTGATCGTGCCGATGATGACCCAGGTCCAGGTCGCGCCCGAGGGGCTGAAGGCGCTGATTGCCGCCGTCGCGGCTGGCACCGGCCTTGGCGGCTTTCACGGCGGCATGGGCGACACCTTCCGGGCCGAGCCGTCCTATCAATACATGACCGGCGGCCAATGGGTCGCCCATCCCGGCAACGTCATCGACTATCGCGTGACCGTCACGCGCGGGGACGACCCGATCATGCAGGGGATTACGGATTTCGACTATCGCTCGGAACAGTATTACCTCCATGTCGATCCGGCGAACGAGGTGCTGGCGACGACGACCTTCGACGGCGCCCATGATCCCTGGACAAAGGGGGCGGTGATGCCCGTCGTCTGGAAGAAACGCTACGGTGCGGCAAAGGTCTTCTACTCCGCCCTGGGCCACAAGGCGTCCGAGCTTGACCATCCGCAGATGCAGACCATCCTGCGCCGGGGCCTTGCCTGGGCCGCGCGCTGAACAGATCATCCACAGGGACAGAAGCATGAGCTATTTCAAGGATATCGCCCCGATCCAATACGAGGGGCCGGACAGCGACAACGAATTCGCCTATCGCCACTACGACCCGAACGAGGTCGTGATGGGCAAGCGGATGGAGGATCATCTGCGCCTCGCCGTCGCCTATTGGCATTCGCTGGCCTATGAGGGCGGCGATCCCTTCGGCGGGCGCACCTTCGAACGGCCCTGGTATGGCGACGACATGGCCGCCGCCCGCGCCAAGGCCGACGCGGCCTTTGACATGTTCGGCGTGCTGAACGTGCCCTTCTTCTGCTTCCACGATGCCGACGTGCGCCCCGAAGGCGACAGCTTCGCCGAAAGCCGCCGCAACCTGGAAGACATCTGCGACGTCTTCGCCGACAAGATGCAGCAGACCGGCACGAAGCTGCTGTGGGGCACGGCCAACATGTTCAGCCACCGCCGCTGGATGGCGGGCGCGGCCACGAACCCCGACCCCGAGATCTTCGC
>JAPSIP010000101.1 GCA_031178645.1 Paracoccus sp. (in: a-proteobacteria)
CTTCAAGCTGTCGCGCATCCACGGCGATTTCCACCTGGGGCAGGTGCTGCTGGCCCAGAACGACGTGGCGATCATCGACTTCGAGGGGGAACCCGCCCGCAGCCTTGCGGAACGGCGGCAGAAATCCTCGCCCCTGCGCGACGTGGCGGGGATGCTGCGGTCCTTCGATTATGCCGCGATGACCGTCGCCTCGCGCCAGCGGGACAGCTTTGGCGGGGCCGAACGCGGCCAGGACCGGATCGAGCATTGGCGGCAATCGGCGATGCGCGATTTCCTCGACGCCTATCGCAGCCATTCGAAAGGGGTGGCCAGCCTGCCCGAAGATGAGGCAGCCTGCCAAGTGCTGCTGGACTTCTTCCTGCTGCACAAGGCTATCTATGAGGCGGGCTATGAACTGAGCAACCGGCCCAATTGGATCGGTATCCCCCTTAGGGGCATCCTCGAACTGCTGGGACAAAGCGAACAATGACAACAGCCTTGGCAAGCGACATCGAGGCCATCCTTCGCGGTAGCCATTCCAACCCCTTCGCCATCCTCGGCCCGCACGAGGGCGAGGTGCGCGTCTTCGCCCCGCAGGCAGCCGAGGTCGCGGCGGTGTCGGGCGACCGGCGGTTCCCGCTGGAACGCGTCCACCCCGAGGGCTTCTTCGCCGGGCCGGTCGAGGGGGATCATTACCGGCTGGAAATGTCCTCGGGCGACCGGACCTGGACGGCCGAGGATCCCTATCGCTTCGGCCTGGTCTTGGGCGAGATGGACGAATACCTGCTGGCCGAAGGCCGCCACCGCCAGCTTTACGAAAAGCTGGGCGCCCATCCCGTGACACACGAGGGCGTCGAGGGCGTGGCCTTCGCCGTATGGGCGCCCAATGCCCGCCGGGTCAGCGTGGTGGGCGACTTCAACGCCTGGGACGGCCGCCGCCACCCGATGCGCAGGCGCCTTGGCCCGGGCATCTGGGAATTGTTCATCCCCGGCCTGTCCGAGGGCGCGCTTTATAAATACGAGATCATCAGCGCCCATGGCGAAAGGATGCCGCTGAAGGCCGATCCGGTGGGATTCCTGCACGAACAATCCCCCGGCACCGCATCCGTCATCAGCAAGCTGCCCGATTATTCCTGGCAGGACGCCGGATGGATGTCGGGGCGGGCGGAACGGCAGGACCGCAAGGCCCCGATCTCGATCTACGAGGTCCATCTGGGATCCTGGCGGCGCGGCGGCGAGAACGAGGTGCTGGATTACGACGCCATCGCCGACCTGCTGGTGCCCTATCTCACCGAGATGGGCTTCACCCATGTCGAGTTCCTGCCGGTGTCGGAACATCCCTTCACCGGATCCTGGGGATACCAGCCCATCGGCCTGTTCGCGCCCACCAGCCGATACGGCTCGCCCGAGGCCTTCGCGCGGCTTGTGGACCGGCTGCACGGGGCGGGCATCGGCGTCATCATCGACTGGGTTCCGGCGCATTTTCCGTCCGACGCGCATGGCCTTGGCCGCTTCGACGGGACCGCGCTTTACGAACATGCCGATCCGCGCCAGGGGTTCCACCAGGACTGGAATACCCTGATCTACAACTTCGGCCGGCAAGAGGTCGCCAACTTCCTGCAAGCCAGTGCGCTGTATTGGCTGGACAGGTTCCATATCGACGCGCTGCGCGTGGATGCGGTGGCCTCGATGCTTTACCTGGACTACTCGCGCGAGGCGGGGCAATGGATCCCCAACCAGTTCGGCGGGAACGAGAACCTGGAGGCGATCGACTTCCTGCGCGGCGTGAACGAACGCGTCTGCGCCGACCATCCCGGCGCCATCACCATTGCCGAGGAATCGACGGCCTTTCCCAAGGTCAGCCGCCCGGTCAGCGATGGCGGCCTGGGCTTCGGGTTCAAGTGGAACATGGGCTGGATGCATGACACGCTGGGCTATTTCCGGCGCGATCCCATCCACCGCCGCCACCACCAGAACGACCTGACCTTTGGCATGGTCTATGCCTGGTCCGAGGATTTCGTCCTGCCCCTTAGCCATGACGAGGTGGTCCACGGCAAGGGATCCCTGATCCGGCAGATGGCGGGCGACCGCTGGCAGAAATTCGCGAACCTGCGCGCCTATTTCGGCTTCATGTGGACCCATCCGGGCAAGAAGCTTTTGTTCATGGGCGGAGAGTTCGCGCAGGACCGCGAATGGAACCACGACCAGTCGCTGGACTGGCACCTGCTGGACGACCCGCTGCATGGCGGGATGCAGAACCTGATCCGCGACCTGAACCACCTGTATCGCGATCAGCCCGCGCTTCACCGGCTGGATTGCGAACCCGAGGGCTTCGAATGGGTCGACGCCAGCGACGCGGCCCAGAGCGTGCTGGTCTATCTGCGCAAGTCCGACGACGGCTCGCCCCCGGTCGTGATCGTCTGCAACCTGACGCCGCAGGTGCAGCACGATTACCGCATCGGCCTGCCCCAGCCCGGCCCCTGGCGCGAGGCGCTGAACACCGATGCCGAGGCTTATGGCGGATCGGGCGTCGGCAACGGCCGGATCGAGGCCCAGGAACAGTCATGGCATGGGCGGGTGGCATCGGCCAGCCTGACCCTTCCGCCGCTTGCGACACTGGTGCTGGTGCCCGCCTAGGGCGCCTGCCGCCCTGTGCTTATGCCCGCGCCCTTGGCCAGGCGGCGGACCAGCAGGTGCAAGGCGACCGCGCCCGTCGCTGCGGCGGCCAGCACGACCAGCAGATGTTCATGCGCTTCCAGCGGTCCCAGAAGGGCGGTGAAGACCTGGCCCAGCATTCCGCCAAGGCTGACGAACAGCCAGGCCCAGATCAGCGAGGCCAGGGCGTTGATCGCCATGAAGCGGCCCGCCGGGTAATCGGTCATGCCGATCGCTATCGGGCTGACCGTGCGCAGCCCATAGGCAAAGCGGAAGCCGAAGACGAAAAGGCCCGGCTGACGGTCGAAGACGCGGCGCGCCTTGGCAAAGCCGCGGCTTGCGGCAAGGGCCCGAAGCCGCGGCAGATCGCGCCACCTGCGGCCCAGGAAGAACCAGGCCTGGTCCCCCAGGAACGACCCAAGCGCGGCGGCCAGGATAAGCCAGTTCCTGTCCAGAAGCCCGCGCCGCGCCATGGCGCCGCCCACCATGACAACCGTTTCCCCCTCGATCACGGCGCCGATGCCCACGGCGGGCAGGCCATAGGCCGCGATCAGGCTTTCGACGCTCATGATGGTGTCCTTTCGGCAGGCGGTCCATGCCTAGCATGGCCGTGCCGCGGGCGCGGGAAAAATCTCCAGGCGCGGGCAAGGGCTGCGTGGCTTTCGGGTTACTGTCCATTTAGCCAAATTGTCTGGACCCTGCCTGTGGGATAGCAGGCAAATAGTGCTTTTCATGGTTCGGGTTTTTCTATCATGCGTCTTGGCTTTTTCGCTGCTGCATCTGTCGGCTGTATTCTTGGGGCGGTTTCAGCGGGCGAGGCCGCGACACTGGGCGCGACCGACCTGCTGCGCCAGTTCAACCTGGTCACCAAGGGTGACGTGACCGGCAGCTCCGGTTTCCATGTCGACGGCCGCGCGCTTGTAGGCGGCGACTACAAGGCGCAGGCCGGCAGCGTCGTTTACATGAACGGCAAGGGCGATGCCTCGGATCATGACGAATTCATCGTCAAGGGCCGGGTGCAATCGCAGGTCCATGTGAACCGGGGCGGAAACGCCGCGGTCGGCCAGGGGCTGGACAAGCTGAACATGAATGGCGGCGGATCGAAATCCGCCTTTGCCGAAAGCTCGGCCCCGGCGGGTCATGTCCAGACGCTGTCGAACTATGCAGCGACCCTGGGGTCGATGGCGGCTTCCTCCAGCGGCGTCGTGCGGCAGGGGTCGGTCCATGACCGGACCAACACCTATGCCATCTCGGGCCAGTTGGACGGCATCGGCGTCTTGTCCCTGACCGAGGCCGACATCCGCGCCGACCGCGACTTCAACTTCAACCTAGGCAGCGACGTGGACTGGGTGGTGGTGAACGTCCGCGCGACCCAGACCGACAAGACCTTCCGCTTGGGATCGACCTTCAAGGCGCAGCAGGGCGCCAGCACGGCCAGCAAGGTCGTCTGGAACTTCATCGGCTTTGACGACGTGATCTTCGACGCCAAGTTCTCGGCCGGCGCGATCCTGGCCGATGGCAGCCGCGTCACGACGAATGGCGGCAATATCGAGGGCAGCGTCTTCGCCGACCGCTTCCACGGCCTCAGCGAACTCCACTTCACCGGCCTGGGCGAAGGCCGCCTGCCGGGGGACGAGGTTCAGCAGCCCGCGCCGGTGCCGCTGCCTGCCGGGATGCCGCTGTTGCTGTCGGGCTTTGGCCTGCTGGCCTGGGCGCACCGCCGCAAGCGCGCCTGATCCACGGCTTCCCGGATGCAGAAAGGCCCCGCCCTCGGCGGGGCCTTTGTTGGTTTAAGGCTGGTCGGGCGCGATCCGCCAGACGGTGTTCGACAGGTCGTCCGCCACGATCAGCGCACCGCGCGGATCCAGCGTCACCCCCACCGGGCGGCCCCGCGTGTTGTCGGCATCGACCAGGAAGCCCGACACGAAGTCCACCGGATCGCCCGCCGGGCGGCCGTCGCGGAAGGGCACGAAGACCACCTTGTAGCCCACGGGATCGCTGCGGTTCCAACTGCCGTGCATCCCCACGAAGGCCCCCTCGGCAAAGGTCCCGCCCATGACCGGGTCGGAAAAGGCGACCCCAAGCGCCGCCACATGGGCGCCAAGCGCGTAGTCGGGGGTGATGGCCTCGGCCACCAGGCCGGGGTTCTGCGGCTGCGCGCGCGGATCGACGGTCTGGCCCCAATAGCTGAAGGGCCAGCCATAGAAGCCGCCTTCCTGCACCGCGGTCAGATAGTCGGGGACCAGATCCGGCCCGATCTCGTCGCGTTCGTTGACCACGGCCCACAACTGGCCGCTTCCGGGCTGGATCGCCATGGCGGTCGGGTTGCGCAGCCCGGTGGCAAAGGGGCGGTGCGCGCCGGTCTGGGCGTCGATCTGCCAGATCATCGCGCGGTCTTCCTCGGCCTCCATGCCCCGTTCGGTGATGTTGCTGTTCGACCCGATGCCCACATAAAGGAACCGCCCGTCGGCACTGGCGGTCATGGCCTTGGTCCAATGGTGGTTGATCGCCTTGGGCAGGTCGGTCAGCGTCACCGGCGGGCCGCTGGCCTGGGTCTGCCCCTCGGTATAATCAAAGCGGACCACGGCGTCCTGGTTGGCGACGTAGATGAAGTTCCCGATCTGCGCCAGGCCATAGGGTGAATTCAGCCCATCGGCGAAGACCCCCTGCATCTCATAGGCGCCGTCGCCGTCGGCGTCGCGCAGCAGGGTCAGCCGGTTGCCGCCGCTGACGGGGCTTTTGCCAAGCGCCTTGATGAAGCCCGCGATGATGTCCTTGGGCCGCAGGGCAGGCGCGCCCTGGCCCTTGCCCTCGGCCACCAGGATGTCGCCATTGGGCAAGACCAGGGTCTGGCGCGGGATCGCCAGATCCGTGGCGATGGGGGTGATCGTATAGCCTTCGGGCACGGTGGGCAGGTCGTCGCCCCACAGCGCGGGACGCGGGATCACCATGTCGGGCAGAAGCCCGCGGCGGGGTTCGGGCAGGCGGACCTCGGTGCCCTGGGTCACCACCTCTTGCGCCGTGGCCGACAGCGGCAGCGCCGCCAGGGCCGAGATCATCAGGATACCGCGCATCATGCCCACCTTCCGCTGCGAAAACCGCTGAAACCGACCCAGGAGGCCAGCAGCGCCAGCAGGGCCGAGACGCCGGACAGCCACAGGGCCTCGGGCATGATGGCCCAGGCATCCTTGGAGTGGGCCAGGGCGTTGATGAAGCCCAGGATCCACATGGCCAGGACCAGAACGAAATAGACCAGCCGTTTCCGGTCGCCCCGGTTGGCGCGCGGGAACAGCGCGATCAGCGCCCACAGCAGGACAAAGCCGCCCACCAGCAGGCCTGCGGCGTTCAGCCATTGGGCGAAGTTCGACCACTGGATCTGGAAGCTGCGGGCATAGGCGATGTCGCTTGCCAGCGTCCCCAGGAACAGCGGGAACGGGAAGGACAGCAGGATGGCGTGAAGCGGGTGCAGCGACCTGCGCGGCAGGTCTGCACC
>JAPSIP010000102.1 GCA_031178645.1 Paracoccus sp. (in: a-proteobacteria)
CGGACGGCGGCGCGGCTGCGTTCATCGGCCAGCAGTTCGTTGTTGAACAACAGAACCTCCACCACGGCGATGCGCAGGGCTTCGGCGAAGCGGCGGTCGCCTTCGGACCAGGGATGGCTTTTGCCGCGAACGGTTTCCTTCCAGATCGCGAAGCTTTTGCGGGGCGTCAGGCGGTCGCCGAACTTGCCCGTGGCATAGGTCTTGTTCGGATCGCCCGCCCAGTCCAGCGTCTGCACGGCTTCCTTGCGGAAGTAGAACAAGAAATCGCGCGGCCGCCGGGACAGCGGCACGATCATCACCCCGGCGACCTTGTCCGTCAGGCCGCCCGCCAGGGGCAGCAGATCCGCAAGGCAATCAGTGCAGAACACCTGCCCGTCGGACAGTCCCTCGGCCAGGGCCATGATGGGCGCGGCCTCAACCTCGCCCGGCGCATGTCCCAGTCCGGTCCAGCAACCGTCCAGCCACATGGCGATGCCGTCGGCCTCGATCAGCCCTGCCAGTTCGGGCAGGCGCTCCCGAAGGGCGGCGCCAGCATCCTCGTCCTTGCGGGCATCGACCATCAGATCGTCAAGCGCGCGCCGGCCGGCCATTTCCGCCTCGCGGGTCTGGCGGCGGGTCAGCGCGTCCAGGTGCATCGAGAAGAACTCGCCCACCATCTCGGCCGCAGCGCGGTCCGCCATCGTCAGGACCTTGGGCGCATAATGGTGGCAGGCGATCAGCCCCCACAGCGCGCCGTCGATGATGATCGACACCGACATCGAGGCCGCGACCCCCATGTTGCGCAGGTATTCGCAATGGATGGGCGAGACGCTGCGCAGATGCGCATAGGACAGATCCAGAGGATCGACCCCGCCGCCTTGCGCAAGGATCGGCACCGGCACGAACGAGGCGTCGCCGATCACGCGGATCGGATTGCGCAGGTAAAGGGCGCGGGCCTGCTGGGGAATGTCGCCAGCGGGGAAGTACTGGCCGCGGAAGCTTTCCTGTTCGTCCAGCTTGGCCTCGGCCACGACCTTGCCTGCGCCATCCTCGCCCAGTTGATAGATCATCACCCGGTCATAGCCCAACTGGGCCTGGGCCAGCATCGCAGCCTGGGCGATCAGCGTTTCCACGTCATCCGTCGCGCGCAGGCGTTCGATGACAGTGCGGGACAGGCTGATGATGGTGCCGACCCGGTCCGAGGCGGGCTCGAGCTCGATGATCGTGTGGCCCTTGAAGCGGTGGATCGTGGCATCGAACCAGCGGCCGTTGACCTCGACCCCGAAGACCAGGGCCGGGCGCGGCTTGTTGCCTGATACTGCCAGGGCGTTCAGCAGCCGATGCGCGGTTTCGGCGTCGATCACCTCGGTCAGCCGCTGGCCCAGCGGATGGCCGGGCAAGCCCAGCATCTCGACAGCGTTGTCGGAACAATAAAGAACGGTCCGGGCCGAATTGTCGCAAGCCAGCAGGCAGCCATGCGGCTGGATGCTGCCGGGAATGTGGATCGGCTCGCGATCGCAATTCGTCAGGTCGATCGACTTGCCGACCAATGATGCGTCAAAGGCAGCATTTTCGTTCATGCCGCAGCTTTCACGCCATATGCACTTAGTGCAAGTCCAAACACGTCGCGTGCGCCGCTTACGGCCTGCGATTGGGGAACATCGGCGTGTTCCAGCCAGTCGAGGAACCGCCGCCACCGATCCGGCTGGGCCGTCTGCGCCGCCAGGTGGCGCGCGCCGAAGCTGGCGGTGAAGCCCTGGTCCGCCGCGCGCCGCACCAGCAGCCGCGCCCCCAGGGCGGAACCTTCCAGGACATAGCAGGCGGCCGCCTGCGCCGCACGCCCCTCAAGCGCGGGGGCATCGGGAAGCACGGGACGGGGCTGGTCCAGGTCGGCCATGTCCTGTTCCAGCAGCGGGGAAAGGCGCTGCACCTGCCAGGCCCCGTTCGTCAGCCTGGGTTCAAGAGCGGCGCGAAAGCGAAAGCTTCCGGTGACAAAGTCACGATAGGCGCGGGCATCGGCAAAGACGCCGATCGCCTGGTCCAGGCGATCGTGCAAATCTCGCGTTTCCGACATCAGAACGCGACGCAGTGAGCCGTCTTTCATGATCATGCGCCAAGTTACGACTCATTTCGTCAGACATAGCGGCCCCGCCCGAAGGCCCGCAAGGCCTGATGACATCAAATGGCGCCAAGGAACCTTGCGATTCCGCCCTAATAGCCCCGCTTGCGGTCCACGAGGTAAAGGACCGGGCGACCCTCCATCGCGCGGCGCAGGTTCTCGACGGCGACGGGGGCCGCGGTTTCTGGCCGTGTCTCGGCCGCGATATGGGGCGTGACCGTGACGCGGGGATGGGCCCAGAAGGGATGGGCCGGGGGCAGCGGCTCGGTCCGGAAGACATCCAGCACCGCATGACCCAGATGGCCGCCGTCCAGCAGCGCCAGAAGCGCCTGGTCGTCCAGCACCGTCCCGCGCCCCGGATTGATGAGCCATGCCCCCTTCGGCAACAGCGACAGCCGCCGCGCGTCCAGCAGGTTCCGGGTTCCGGGCGTGTCGGGCAACAGCGAGATCAGGATCTTGGCCTGTGCCAGGGCCTGGTCCAAGCCATCCGGACCGAAGACCTGCACCCCCGGCACCGCCCGTCCCGACGCGCTGAAGCCCGCCAGCCGGAAGCCGATGCCGCCCAGCATGGCCGCGACGGAACGGCCCAACTCGCCCATGCCCAGGATCGTCACCTGCCGGTTCCCGGCCAGGGGCGGCGTCAGGCCGTGGCGCCACGTGCCATCCTGGGCATAGCGGTCCATGCCCAGATGCGCCCGCAAGGCCCAGCCGGTGCAATATTCCGCCATGCCCCGGGCCAGGCCGGGATCGACCATGCGCGCCAGGGGCTGGGTCAGGGTGGGGTTTGTCACGATACGCTCGACCCCGGCCCAGAGGCTCTGGACCAGACGCGCGTTCACGAAGGGCGACAGATCCTCGATGGGGCCGCCGGGGGCATAGATGATCGCGTCAATGCGGGCCGGATCGGCGGCGGCGTCATCTGCGCGGACCAGCACCATCTCGGGGGCAAGGCGGGCCAGGACGGGCGACCATTCCGGCCACAGCCCGTCGCGGGCGGCGAACAGGACGCGCATCGTCATCGCGGCCTGTGGACATGGGCGGATTGCACCAGCCCGAAGCCCAGCAGCAGGATCATCAGCGAGGTGCCCCCATAGCTGACCAGCGGCAGGGGCGATCCCTTGGCGGGCAGCATCCCCATCACCGTGGCCATGTTGATCGCGAAATACAAAAAGAACGTCCCGCTGATGCCCACGGTGATCAGGGAGGCGAAGCGGTCGCGGTTCGACAGCGCCGAGTAAAGGCAGAAACCGATGATCAGCGTGTAAAGCCCCAGCAGGGACATCGCACCGATGAAGCCGAACTCCTCGGCCAGGACGGTGAAGATGAAGTCGGTGTGCTTTTCCGGCAGGAAGTTCAGCCGCGACTGGGTGCCCTGCATGAAGCCCCGCCCCGACCAGCCGCCGGATCCCAGGGCGATCTGGCTCTGGATGATGTTGTAGCCCGCGCCAAGGGGATCGGCGGTCGGGTCCAGGAAAGTGTCGATGCGCCGGAACTGGTAATCCTTGAGCAGCTGCCATTCGGTCCCACGGCTTTCCAGCACCGCCACGACCAGCCCCACGGCAGCCGCGATGACCACGCCGAAATACCACAAGGACACGCCTGCCGCGAACATCACGATGCCGCCCCCCGCCACCAGCATGATCGAGGTGCCAAGGTCCGGCTGGATCAGCACCAGCCCGGTGGGCGCCAGGATCAGCACCACCGGGATCAGCACCCACAGGGGCCGGGACACGCGGCGCGCGGGCAGCCAGTCGTAATAGGCCGCCAGCAGCAGCACGAGCGAGATCTTCATCAGCTCGGACGGTTGCAGGCGGATCGGGCCGATGTCGATCCAGCGCTGCGCGCCCATGCCGATCTCGCCCACCAGTTCCACCGCGATCAGCAGAAGGAAGCAGCAGACATAGGCGGGAACCGAGATCCCCCGCCAGAACCACATCGGCACGAAGGCCAGGGCGATCATGATGACCATGCCGGCGGCAAAGCGGTACATCTGCGGCTCGGCCCAGGTATCCACCCGGCCCCCGGCGACCGAGACCAGCATCAGGAAACCGATCGAGGCCACGGCCGCGATCAGGAAGACCAGCGGCCAGTTCAGATACAGGATCTTGCGGATGCCGGTCGGGGTCTGGGCGACCTTGTAATCAAGATAGGACATCGGTCAGGCCCGCGTCAGCCGGGCCGGTTCGGGCGTGAACAGGCGCATGGCGTTGTGGCGTTCCTCCATCGCCTCCTGCTGGTCGCCGGGCACGGCGTCCAGGGGCGGCAACCCGTCCGCCAGGGCGAACAGCAGGATGTCGCGGGCGATGGGCGCAGCCACGGCCGAACCGCCGCCGCCATGTTCCACCACGACCGACACCGCATAGCGCGGCGCCTGATAAGGGGCATAGCAGACGAACAGCGCATGGTCGCGGCGGTTCCAGGGCAACTGGTCGTTCGACACGACCCCGCGCGCGCGTTCGGCTGCGGTGATGTTGCGGACCTGGCTGGTCCCGGTCTTGCCCGCCATGCGCCAATCCTCGCGCACGATGCGCGACCGCCGCGCCGTGCCTGTGGCCGAATTCATCACCTCGTCCATGCCCAGCCGGGCCACGCGCAGGAAGGCCGGGGTCAGGCCCAGGTCGGCGAACTCCGGGACGGGCTGCGCGACCCCGTCGATGGCGCGGACCAGCCGGGGCTTCACCTCCAGCCCCGTGGCCAGCCGCGCGGTCATCACCGCCAGTTGCAGGGGCGAGGCCAGCACATAGCCCTGCCCGATCGAGGCGTTGAGGCTGTCGCCCACCTGCCAGGACTGGCCATAGCGGGCCTGCTTCCATGCGCGGTCCGGGGCAATGCCCTCGGCCACGGCGGACATGGGCAGGTCGTGGCGCTGCCCCAGGCCCAGCCTGCGGGCCATCGCGGCGATCCGGTCGATGCCGACCTTCTGGGCCAGTTCATAGTAATAAACGTCGCAGCTATGCGACAGGCTGGTGACCGCATCGACGCTGCCATGCCCGCCCCTGCTCCAGCAATGGAAGCGGCGGCCGCCTACCTCGGTATGGCCGGGGCAGTAGAAGCGCGAGCCTGCGTTGATGACGCCTGCTTCCAAGCCGGCCAGCAGGGTGACCATCTTGAAGGTCGATCCGGGCGGATAGACGCCCTGCACCGTCTTGTCGGCAAGCGGACGGTGGTCGTGGTTCATCAGCGCCTTGTAGTCGGGCGAGGAAATCCCGCGCACGAATTTGTTGGGATCGAAGGAGGGGGACGAACAGATCGTCAGGATGTCCCCCGTCTGCACGTCGATCACCACGGCGGCGGCGCTTTCCTCGCCCATGCGCTGCGCGGCATAGTTCTGTAGCCTGGCATCCAGCGACATCTGGACAGTCGCGCCTTGCTCGCCTTCTTGCCGGGACAGTTGGCGCATCTCGCGCCCGGCGCTGTTCACCTCGACCCGGCGCTGACCGGCCTTGCCGCGCAGATGCTCCTCCATCCGCGCCTCGAAGCCGACCTTGCCCAACTGGAACTCGGGCAGCATCAGGACGGGATCGGGATCCTCGATCTTGGACAGGTCGTAATCCGATACCGGACCCACATAGCCCAGCACATGCGCCATGTCCCCCGCCCGAGGATAGACACGCGACAGACCCGATTCCGGCGTCACGCCCGCAAGCGAGGGCGCGTTCACGGCGATGGAGCTGAACTGTTCCCAGGTCAGGCGGTCGGCCAGCACGATGGGCGTGATGGCGCTGCGCCTGGCGAACTCGTCCAGAAGCTCGGCCATGCGGGCGTCGCTGATGGGGATCAGCCGGGCCAGGCGGCGCAGGACCGGTTCCACGTCGCCGCCCGCTTCCTCTCGCGTCAGGGTGACGCGGTAATTCTGTTCGTTGCCGGCGATGACGATGCCGTTGCGGTCGTGGATCAGGCCCCGCGCGGGCACCAGCAGACGGATCTTGATGGAATTGCCGTCGGCCAGCATCCGGTACTGTTCGGCATGTTCGACCTGCATCGACCGCAGCTTCAGCGC
>JAPSIP010000103.1 GCA_031178645.1 Paracoccus sp. (in: a-proteobacteria)
GAAATTCACAAGCGGCGCCGGTCCCGCAATGTCGGGCTGGGGCTCGTGCTGGTGGCCTTTGTCGCCCTGGTCTTCGGGCTGACGGTGGTGAAGGTCCAGCAGGGCGACCTGATGGAAGCCTATGACCATCAGCCGCGCGTCTCGGTCCTTCCCCAGGAGGCAGAGGAATGAGCATGTCCCCCGAAAAGAAGACCGTCACATGGCTGGTGGGGGTCGTCGTCACGATGGGGGCGCTGGCCTGGGCCGCAGTTCCTTTCTATGACTGGTTCTGCCGCGTCACCGGCTTTGGCGGCACCACCCAGGTCGCGGCCTCGGCGCCTGATCAGGTGCTGGACGAGGTCGTGCGGGTGCGTTTCGACGCCAATGTGGACAAGAACCTGGAATGGACCTTCCGCCCCATGCAGACCAGCATGGAGATCAAGATCGGCGAGAACGGCCTGGCCTTCTACGAGGCGATCAACAATTCGGACGTGCCCATCACCGGCACCGCCAGCTACAACGTCGCCCCGGAAGTGTCTGGCTATTACTTCAGCAAGATCGAGTGCTTCTGCTTCACCGAGCAGACCCTGCAGCCGGGTGAGCGGATCGAGATGCCGGTCAGCTTCTATGTGGACCCGGAACTGGTCACGGATCGCGACGCAAGCTGGATCAGGGACATCACCCTGTCCTATACCTTCCACCGGACCGAGCCGAAGCAGGCGTCGCTTGACGCTGCCCCGGCCGATAACGTCAACTGAATACCTCAAGGAACCGACGGGGATAGCTCATGGCGCACGCAAAGAACCACGATTACCATATCCTTCCGCCGTCGATCTGGCCCTTCGTTTCCGCCATCTCGGCCTTCCTGATGCTGTATGGCGCAGTAGGCTGGATGCATTCGGGCGAGGTTCACCTGCTGGGCATCCCGGTCAACGGGCCCTGGCTGTTCCTGATCGGCTTCGTCGGCGTGCTTTACGTGATGTACAGCTGGTGGGCCGATGTGGTCCGCGAAAGCCAGGCGGGCGACCATACCCCGGTGGTGCGCATCGGCCTGCAATACGGCTTCATCCTGTTCATCATCTCCGAGGCGATGTTCTTCGTCGCCTGGTTCTGGAACTTCATCAAGAATGCGATGTATCCGATGGGTCCGGAAAGCCCGATCAAGGACGGCGTCTGGCCGCCCGAAGGCATCGTGACCTTCGATCCCTGGCACCTGCCCTTCATCAACACGCTGATCCTGCTTCTGTCGGGCGTCGCCGTGACCTGGGCGCATCACGCGCTTGTCCATGACAACGACCGCAAGACCACCATCAACGGGTTGATCGTCGCGGTGATCCTGGGCGTCGTCTTCTCGATCCTGCAGGCTTACGAATACAGCCACGCGGCCTTTGGCCTGGCCGACACGTCCTATGCCAGCGCCTTCTACCTGGCGACGGGCTTCCACGGCATCCATGTCATCATCGGGACGATCTTCCTGGCGGTCTGCCTGCTGCGCCTGATGAACGGCCAGATGAGCCAGGAAAAGCACGTGGGCTTCGAGGCGGCTGCTTGGTACTGGCACTTCGTCGACGTGATCTGGCTGTTCCTCTTCGCGGTCGTCTATGTCTGGGGCAGCTGATCCCCGCATGACCTGACACATGACGCGCGGGCATGGCCCCGCGCGTTTTTCTTTGCCCCTGGCTTTATCCTCATGCGCCGCATCCTGTTTCCCCTGATCCTTGGCATCGTCGGCTGCGCGATTCTGATCCAGCTTGGCCTGTGGCAACTGCGCCGGATGGACTGGAAGGAAGGCATGATCGCCAGCATCGAGGCCGGCATCCAGGCCGAACCCGTGCCCTTGCCCGCCGCCATCGATCCCTCGATGAAATACCTGCCAGTCACGGTCAGCGGCACCACGACCGGGGCAGAGATCGACGTGCTGTCCCATACCAAGGAACAGGGCGGAGGCTATCAGGTCGTGTCGCGCTTTGTCACCGATGACGGGCGGGCGATCATGGTGGACCGCGGCTTCGTCCCGCAGGAACTGCGCCATGTCGAACGGCCCCCTGTCCGGCTGAATATCCGGGGCAACCTGCACTGGCCCGATGAAAAGGGCAGCGCGACGCCCGACCCGAATCTGGACGAGAATATCTGGTTCGCCCGCGACGTTCCCGCCATGGCCGAGGTGCTGGATACCCAGCCGGTCCTGGTGGTGGCCAGCTTTGTCGAAGGGGACGCCCAGGGGGTGGAACCAATCCCCGTCGCGGTTGAGGGGATTCCCAACAACCACCTGTCCTATGCCGTCCAATGGTTCCTGATCGCGGCGACCTGGGCAGGGATGACAGTGGCCCTGATCTGGCGTATCAGGCAGCGGAAATACTAAGGGAATGCGGATGCGTTACGTCTCGACGCGGGGCCAGGCCCCGGTGCTGAACTTCGAAGGGGCGATGCTGTCGGGCCTGGCCCGCGACGGCGGCTTGTACCTGCCCGAGACGATCCCGGCATTCGGCGGACTGAACGACCTGGACGGGCTGCCCTATGAGGAAGTGGCCTTCCGCGTCGTCCGCCCCTTCACCGGCGACAGCTTCACCGATGACGAACTGCATGGCGCCATCGACCGCGCCTATGTCCGCATCGAACACACGGCCAAGGCGCCCCTGCGCCAGCTTGCCCCCGGCCATCACCTGCTGGAACTGTTCCACGGCCCGACGCTGGCCTTCAAGGATTTTGCCATGCAGCTGATCGCCCAGCTGTTCGAGATCGCGCTGAAGCGGTCGGGCGAAAGGATCACCATCGTCGGGGCAACGTCGGGCGATACCGGGTCGGCAGCCATCGAGGCCTTCAAGGGCATCGACAATGTCGATGTCTTCATCATGTTCCCGCATGGCCGCGTGTCCGAGGTGCAGCGCCGCCAGATGACGACGCCCGATGCCGCCAATGTCCACGCGCTTGCCGTGACCGGCCATTTCGACGATTGCCAGGCCCGGCTGAAGGATCTGTTCAACGATCATGCCTTCCGCGACACCGTGGGGCTTGCCGGCGTCAACAGCATCAACTGGGCGCGCGTGGTGGCACAGATCGTCTATTACTTCACGGCCTGCGCCAGCCTGGGGATGCGGGATACCGACTTCACCGTGCCCACGGGCAATTTCGGCGACATCTTTGCGGGGTCCATCGCCCGCGCAATGGGCCTGCCGATCCGCCGGTTGATCGTGGCGACGAACCAGAACGACATCCTGCACCGCGCGCTCACGACTGGCGAATACCGCGTCGGCACCGTCGAGCCTTCGATCAGCCCGTCGATGGACATCCAGGTCAGTTCCAACTTCGAACGCGCCTTGTATCTGGCCTATGGCGGCGATGCTTCGGCCATCGGGCAGTTGATGTCCGAACTGAGGGCAGGCGGCTTTACGATCAGCCAGGGGGCGCTTCAGGCGCTGCGCGAGCAATATCTGTCGGGCCGCGTGTCCGAGGACGAGACCATCGCGATGATCCGCACCATCCGCGCCGAGACGGGCGAGGTTTTGTGCCCCCACACTGCCGTGGGCGTCGCAGTCGCACGCCAGCATGTCGAACCGGGTGTGCCGATGGTGACCCTGGCCACCGCCCATCCCGCCAAGTTTCCTGATGCCGTGGAACAGGCCATCGGCCTTCGTCCCCCGCTGCCGCCCCATATGGCCGCCCTGTTCGACCTGCCGGAACGCGTCACGCGGGTTGAAAACGACGTTCAGGCGCTTAAGTCGCTGATCCTTGAGCGGAGAACCCAGTGAACCAAGACCCGAACCTGCACGTCACGACCCTGCCCAACGGATTGCGCGTCGCCACGCGCCTGATGCCGGGGCTGCATTCCACTGCCCTGGGCATCTGGGTCAATGCGGGCGGGCGCAACGAACGCCCTGAACAGAACGGCATCGCGCATTTCCTGGAACACATGGCCTTCAAGGGCACCGCGACGCGCACGGCCCTGCAGATCGCGGAAGCCATCGAGGATGTGGGCGGCTATATCAACGCCTATACCTCGCGCGACGCGACGGCCTATTACGTGCGCGTGCTGGAAGACGATGTCGATCTGGCCTTCGACGTGATGTCCGACATCGTGCTGAACCCGGTCTTCGACGAGCGCGAGATCGAGGTCGAGCGCGGCGTGATCCTGCAGGAAATCGGGCAGTCGATGGACACGCCCGACGACATCATCTTCGACTGGCTGCAAGAGGCCGCCTATCCCAACCAGCCGATGGGCCGCACGATCCTTGGCCCTGCCGAACGCGTCAGCAGCTTTGGCCGCCCCGACCTGGCGGGCTTTGTCGCGGAAAACTATGGCCCCGGCCAGATGATCGTGGCAGCGGCAGGCGCCGTCGATCACGACCGCATCGTGCGGCTGGCCGAACGCGCCTTCGGGCATCTGGCCGCCATCGCCCAGGCCCCGCGAGAGGCGGCACGCTGGCAGGGGCTGGAAACCCGCAAGGTCAAGCGGCTGGAACAGGCCCATTTCGCCTTGGCCCTGGAAGGCCCCGGCTATCTGGCGCCCGACTTCTATGCGGCGCAGATTTTCTCCTCCGCCCTGGGCGGCGGCATGTCGTCCCGCCTGTTCCAGAAGATCCGGGAAGAACGCGGGCTGTGCTACACGATCTTCGCGCAGTCGGGTTTCCATGACGATACCGGGATGCTGACCATCTATGCCGGCACCGGGGCCGAGGATCTGGCAGATCTCTCCACCCTGACCATCGACGAGATCAAGCGCGCCGCCGACGACATGTCCGAGGCCGAGGTTGCCCGCGCCAAGGCGCAACTGCGCGCCAGCCTGCTGATGTCGCTTGAAAGCCCGTCGGCCCAGGCCGAACGCATGGCGCGGACCCTAGCGATCTGGGGCAGGGTGCCGGACGCGGCCGAGGTTGCGGATCGCATCGCCGCTGTCAGCGTGGCCGAGGTGCGCGCCCATGCGCAGGCGCTGATTGCCCAGGCCCGGCCCGCGCTTGCCCTTTACGGCCCCGTGAAGGCCGCGCCCGCGCGGGACGCGCTTGCCGAACGGCTTGCCGCCTGATGTTCCTGCGACCACGACCCGTGCGGCTGGAAACCGAACGGATCGTGCTGCGCCTGCCTGCCCACGGGGATTTCCATGCCTGGACCTCGCTGCGCCAGGCCAGTCGCGCCTTCCTGACGCCGTGGGAACCCGTCTGGTCGCCAGACCACCTGTCGCGCAAGAGCTTCGTCAACCGCGTCTACTGGGCCGCGCGGGCCAGCCGGGGCGGCACCGCGCTGCCGCTGTTCGTGCTGCGACGCGACGGCGTGCTGCTGGGCGCGATCACGCTGGACAACATCCGGCGCGGTCCGGCCCAATCGGGGACCATCGGTTACTGGATCGGGCAGGACTTCGCCCGCCAGGGCTACATGCGCGAAGCCATCGGCGCCCTGGTCCACCACGCCTTCACCGCCCTGGACCTGTCGCGGATCGAGGCCGCGTGCCTGCCGGAAAACGCGGCATCGCGTGGCGTTCTGGAAAAGTCGGGTTTCAAGTATGAAGGCGTTGCCCAAAGCTATCTGCAGATCGACGGGCGGTGGCGCAACCACGTGCTTTACGCCAATCTGCGCAGCGACCGCCGGGGCCGCACGGACGCGCGATAGGAACAGATGATGCTGAACGATGCCACCGACGCGCTTGGGCGCCTGCTTCCCGAAGGGGTGCTGAGGGAAATCGGCCCCGCCTATCTGGAAGAACCGCGCGGGCGATTCAGGGGCCGGGCGGGTTTGGTCGCGGCGCCTCGCACGGTCGAGGAGGTGGCGGCCGTCGTCCGTGCCTGCGCAGACGCCCACGTGCCCATCGTGCCGCGCGGCGGCGGCACGGGCCTTGTGGGCGGGCAGGTGATGTCCGACGGCACGGTGCCGCTTCTGTTGTCGCTGGAACGAATGAACCGCGTCCGTGACATCCATCCCGAGGAAGGGGTAATCGTGGCCGAGGCAGGCGCGACCCTGCAACAGGTCCGCGAGGCGGCGGCCAAGGTCGGGCGGCAGTTTCCGCTGGCGCTTGCATCGGGCGGGACGGCCCAGATCGGCGGGGTGCTGGCGACCAATGCGGGCGGTGTGAACGTGTTGCGCTATGGCAATGCCCGCGCCCTGTGCCTGGGGGTC
>JAPSIP010000104.1 GCA_031178645.1 Paracoccus sp. (in: a-proteobacteria)
TGGGCGACGGGTTCGAGGCCCAGACCTATCCCGACAGCCAGAACCTGTTCACCCTGGGCCGTGCCGCGATCTATCCGACCGGGTCGTGGGAAATCGGCGTCTTCAACCCGCAGGTTTCCTTCACCATGGGGGCCTTCCCGCCGCCGGTGCCGAACGCGGGGGATACCTGCTATATCTCGGACCATACCGACATCGCGCTTGGCATGAACGCCAAGACGGCGCATCCCGAGGAAACCAAGGCCTTCCTCGAATGGGTCGGATCGCCCGAATTCGCCACGCTTTACGCCAATGCGCTGCCGGGCTTCTTCTCGCTCAATTCCACCGCGGTCGAGATGGAGGATCCGCTGGCCAAGGAATTCGTGTCCTGGCGCGAGAAGTGCGAGCCGACGATCCGGTCCACCTACCAGATCCTGTCGCGCGGCACGCCCAACCTGGAAAATGAGACCTGGAACGCCTCGGCCAACGTGATCCGCGGATCCGAGACGCCGGAAGACGCGGCCAAGCGCCTGCAGGAAGGCCTGGCCTCGTGGTATGAACCGCAGCAGGCGCAATAAGGCGCAGCATCGGGCCTTGCGCCCAGGGGAAGGCCGGGGCGGACCGTCCCGGCCTTCTTTCCGCAGACAGTCTTCTGATCAAGGGATGCGATCATGGCGAAGGGACGGCCGATCCGCTGGCATATCGCGGTGTTTCTGGCGCCGGCGGTGCTGGTCTACAGCGCGATCATGATCCTGCCCCTGTTCAGCACGCTGAACCTGTCGCTGTTCACCCGGGCCGAGGGCGGCACCGCCTTCGTCGGCCTGGATAACTTCCGCACCCTGTTCGGCGACCCCCGGTGGTCGGCGGCCTTCTGGAACGCGCTTGGCAACAACCTGTGGTTCTTCGCCGTCCATATGCTGGTCCAGAACCCCATCGGCATCCTGCTGGCCGCGCTGCTGTCATCGCCCCGGCTGCGGTTTTCCGCATTCTACCGCACGGCGATCTTCATTCCGACGATCCTCAGCTTCGTGGTCGTGGGCTTCATCTGGAAGCTGATCCTGTCGCCCTTGTGGGGCATCGCGCCGAACATGCTGGACATGGTGGGCCTGAAAAGCCTGTTCGCCCCCTGGCTGGGCAAGGAAGAATATGCCCTGACGACGCTGGCGCTGATCTCGGTCTGGCAGTTCGTGGGCATCCCGATGATGCTGATCTATGCGGCCCTTCTGTCGATCCCCGACGACATCATCGAGGCGGCCGAGATGGACGGCATCACCGGCTGGTCGCAGTTCTGGCGCATCAAGCTGCCGCTGATCCTGCCTGCCATCGGCATCATCTCGATCCTGACCTTCGTGGGCAACTTCAACGCCTTCGACCTGATCTATGTCAGCCAGGGGGCCTTGGCCGGGCCGAATTTCGCCACCGACATCCTGGGGACGTTCCTGTATCGCACCTTCTTCGGCTTCCAGTTGCAACTGGGCGATCCGCATATGGGCGCGGCCATCGCCACGGCGATGTTCGCCATCATCCTGGTCGGGGTCTGCATCTATCTGTTCCTGATCCAGACGCGGCTGCGCCGCTATCAGTTCTGAAGGCGCCACGATGAGCCAGGCCCGCCAGTCCCCCGCCCGCAGCCTTGCCGCCCATGCGGTGCTGATCCTGTGGACGCTGATCGCGCTGTTTCCCGTCTTCGTGACGGTGGTGAACAGCTTCAAGTCGAAACGGGCGATCTTCACCCAGCCCCTGGCCCTGCCGGGACCAGACAGCTTCGACCTTGTCGGCTATCAGACCGTGGCCAAGCAGGGCGACTTCGTTGCCTATTTCCAGAACTCGCTTGTGGTGACCTGTTTCAGCCTGTTCTTCGTGCTGCTGTTCGGCGCGATGGCGGCATTCGCCCTGTCGGAATACCGGTTCCGGGGCAACACGCTGATGGGGCTTTACCTGGCCCTTGGCATCATGATCCCGATCCGGCTGGGCACGGTGGCGATCCTGCAGATGATGGTGGCCACGGGACTGGTCAACACGCTGACCGCCCTGGTGCTGGTCTATACGGCCCAGGGCCTGCCGCTGGCGGTGTTCATCCTGTCCGAGTTCATGCGCAACGTGTCGGACGATTTGAAGAACGCCGGGCGGATCGACGGGCTGTCGGAATACCGCATCTTCTTCCGGCTGGTCCTGCCGCTGGTCAGGCCCGCGATGGCCACGGTCGCGGTCTTTACCATGATCCCGATCTGGAACGACCTGTGGTTCCCGCTGATCCTCGCGCCGTCGGAATCCACCAAGACCATCACCCTGGGCAGCCAGGTCTTCCTGGGTCAGTTCGTGTCGAACTGGAACGCCGTGCTGGCCGCGCTGTCGCTGGCGATCCTGCCGGTGCTGGTCCTTTACCTGATCTTTTCCCGGCAACTGATCCGGGGCATCACCGCAGGAGCCGTCAAATGATCCGTGTCCTTGTCGCAGGCCTTGGCAACATGGGCCAAAGCCACGCGCTGTCCTATCACAAGAACCCGGACTTCCAGATCGTCGGCCTGGTCAACCGCAGCCCGCGTCCGCTGGCCGAGGGGCTAGAGGGCTATCCCTTCTTCGACGATTACGCCCAAGCCCTGGCCGCCACGAAGCCCGACCTTGTCTGCGTCGCCACCTATTCCGACAGCCATGCCGATTATGCCGTGGCGGCGATGGAGGCTGGCGCCGATGTCTTCGTCGAAAAGCCCCTTGCCACCACCGTGGCCGACGCGCAGCGCGTGGTCGATACCGCCGCCCGCCTGGGCCGCAAGCTGGTCATCGGCTATATCCTGCGCCATCACCCAAGCTGGCAGCGCCTGATCGCCGAGGCGCGGGCGCTTGGCGGGCCTTACGTCTTCCGCCTGAACCTGAACCAGCAAAGCTCGGGCCCAACATGGGAGGTGCACAAGGCGCTGATGGAAACGACGCCGCCCATCGTCGATTGCGGCGTTCATTATGTCGACGTGATGCTGCAGATCACCGATGCCGATCCGGTCGAGGTGCGCGGCATGGGCCTGCGCCTGGCCGATGACATCGCCCCGGACATGTACAACTATGGCCATTTCCAGGTGCTGTTCAGCGATGGCTCGCTGGGTTGGTATGAAGCAGGCTGGGGGCCGATGATCTCGGACACCGCCTTCTTCGTGAAGGATGTGGTCAGCCCCAGGGGCGCGGTTTCGATCAGGATGCCGGACAGCGCACGGTCGGACGACATCGACACCCATACGAAAACCTCGACCCTGCGGGTGCATCGGGTGGGCCAGGGGCACGAGGATCTGTCGATGGCGGACGAGCCGGGGCACCAGGATCTGTGCGACCGCGAACAGGCCTTCATGGCCCGCGCCATCGCCGAGGATCTGGATCTGGCCCGCCACATGCAGGACGCCGTGCGGTCGCTGGCCATCTGCCTTGCGGCGGATGAAAGCGTGCGGACCGGCCAGATCGTGAAACTGTAAGGGACGGGCATGGGCCAGCTAACACTTTCCGGCATGACGAAGAACTTCGGATCCGTCGAGGTCATCAAGGGCGTAGACCTTGAAGTCGCGGATGGCGAGTTCTGCGTCTTCGTGGGCCCGTCGGGCTGCGGGAAATCCACGCTTCTGCGCATGATCGCGGGGCTGGAGGATGTCAGCGGCGGCAGCGTGACCCTGGACGGGCGCGACATCACCGCCCTGCCGCCGGCCCGGCGGGAAATCGCGATGGTCTTCCAGTCCTATGCGCTGTACCCGCATCTGACGGTGCGCGACAACATGGGCCTGGCGCTGAAGCAGGCGGGACAGCCCAAGGGGGATATCCGCGCCGCCACCGACCGCGCCGCCGCCATGCTGTCGCTGGACGCGCTGCTGGACCGCCGCCCGGCCGAACTGTCTGGCGGTCAGCGCCAGCGGGTCGCCATCGGCCGCGCTATCGTGCGCCGTCCCAAGCTGTTTCTGTTCGACGAGCCGCTGTCGAACCTGGACGCCGCCCTGCGCGTCCAGACCCGGATCGAGATCGCCAAGCTGCACCGCGACCTGGGGGCGACGATGGTCTATGTCACCCATGACCAGGTCGAGGCGATGACCCTGGCCGACAAGATCGTGGTGCTGCGGGCGGGCAAGGTCGAACAGACCGGCGCGCCCATGCAGCTTTACAACGACCCGGCAAACACCTTCGTGGCGGGGTTCATCGGTTCGCCGCAGATGAACTTCCTGAACTCGGGCGCCCTGGGCCTGTCGTCGCACAGCGCGGGCATCCGGCCCGAGCAGGTGCAACTGACCGACGGCCCGGGCCAGATGGGGGGCACGGTCAGCCATGTCGAACGGTTGGGAGGAGAGACGCTGGTCTATGTCCACACCGCGGACCACGGCCTTCTGACCGCGCGGCTGTTCGGCGAACATGACCGCGCGGTGGGCAGCGACCTGGGCATCACCTTCGACCCGGCGCGGCTGTTCCACTTCGACAAGGCCGGTCAACGCCTGCGCTGACCGGCACGCCAATACGCCTCAGGCCACGGCCTGCCGCGCGGCCTTCCGGCGGGCCACCCGTGCCCGGATCGCATCCACATCGGTGACGGGGGTCGCGGCGAACAATTGCCGCGTATAGGGATGGGTCGGGTTGGCAAAGATCGCCTCGCGCGAGCCTTGTTCGACCGCCTCGCCTTCGGAAATGACCATCACCTCGTCCGCGATATAGCGGACCACCGACAGGTCGTGGCTGACGAAGACATAGGTCAAACCCATCTCGTCCTGCAGGTCGGCCAGCAGGTTCAGGACCTGCGCCTGCACCGACAGATCAAGCGCCGAGACGGGCTCGTCCAGCACCAGCAGCGACGGGTTCAGCATCAAGGCCCGTGCGATGGCGATCCGCTGCCGCTGCCCGCCCGAGAACATGTGCGGATAGCGGTTGTAATGTTCGGGCATCAGCCCGACCTTTTGCAGCATCGCCCGCGCCCGGTCGCGCCTTTCGGCGGCGGGGACATCGGTGTTGATGACCAGCGGTTCGGTCAGCACGTCGCCGATCTTCTGGCGGGGGTTCAGGCTGCCATAGGGGTTCTGGAACACCATCTGCACCTTGGACCGCAGGGCAGGGCCAGGGCGGCGGGCGGCGATGTCGACGCGCTGCCCGTCGATCAGCAGCTCGCCTTCAGACGGGGCGTCGATCAGCGCGATGATGCGGGCCAGGGTGGACTTGCCCGACCCGGATTCGCCGACGATGGCCAGGGTCTTGCCCTTCTGCACGCTGAAGTCGATGCCCTTGACCGCGCGGACAGACTTGGCGCGGCGCAACATGCTGCCCGGGACGTGGTAATCGCGGACGATGGCGCGTCCTTCGACGACGGGGGTCACAGGGGTCATCGCGCGGCCTCCTCGGTGAAAAAGTCCGACACGGTGGGCAGGCGGTCGCCGGTCGCATGTTCCGGCAGGGCCGACAGCAGCGCGCGGGTATAGGGGCTTTGGGGGTTCTCGAACAGATCCAGCACCTCGGCCTCTTCCATCTTGCGGCCCTTGTACTGCACGACCACGCGGTCGGCGGTTTCGGCCACCACGCCCATGTCATGGGTGATCAGGATCAGGCCCATGCCGTAATCTTCCTGCAACGACATCAGCAGATCCAGGATCTGCTTCTGGATGGTCACGTCAAGCGCGGTCGTCGGTTCATCCGCGATCAGCAGCCTGGGGTTCGAGGCGATGGCGATGGCGATCATCACCCGCTGGCATTGCCCGCCCGACATCTGGTGGGGATAGGATTTCAGCTTTTCTTCCGGTTCCGGGATGCCCACCGAACGGAACAGGTCCAACGCGCGGTCGCGGGCGGCCTTGCCCGACAGGCCCAGGTTGAAGCGCAGCACTTCCTCGATCTGGAAGCCAACCGTGAAGGACGGGTTCAGCGAGGCCACGGGTTCCTGGAAGATCATCGTGATCTCGCGCCCGATCAGGCGGCGACGCTGGGCCGGGGTCATCGCCAGGATGTCCTGGCCGTCATAGGTCATCTCGTCCGCGGTGACGGTGGCGGTGTCGGGCAGAAGGCCCATCACCGCCAGCATCGACACCGACTTGCCCGACCCGGATTCGCCCACGATCGCCAGAACCTCGGCGCGGTCCAC